>DATNRH010001197.1 GCA_036703605.1 Candidatus Obscuribacterales bacterium
GACTTGGCTAGAAGAGACGACAAGTCAAAGGACGAGAACCCAAAATGAAGAGAGGAGAGGAGGAGGAGGAGCGTGAGGGTGGGGGGGGGGGCGCATACCCGACCGTCAGCCATCAGCAGTAGGGTTAAGTGGGGCGAGGCCCGCAGCAGGGCACTCAGCGAGGGCTCCACAATGCCATCATCATAGCAGAAGCCTGCAGACTTCACCGTGACCCTTGCTACATCGATTTTCTGTCCACGACGGACGAATACAGCCAGCTACGCGTTAGCCAGGTAGGAAAGGGGCGATGCCGCAGTCTCAGGGGAGGAAAAGGAGGTGAGGCCAAGTGGGCCGAGGGGAAGGAAGTGAGCCAACGAGGAAGGAGGAGTGGGGTTATAACTGGAGGAGGGTACCTTCTCCGCATCAGTATTAGAAACACCCAAAAGGAAGGTTCCTTCCGGTTTGCCTGCTAAGTACACCGGGGCACTGAGACGGTCAACCAGGCCGGCAATGTGGCCTTCTTCCCAGTGGTGTGCAATGCTTGGGCTCTTCAGCATCTTCATGAACTTTGATAGCCAGATGCTCATGCTGATGAGTCCTTCCTTGGTCGCTTTCTCTGACAAAAAGGCTAGGTCAGCGGCATTGAGGTCTTCAGTTAGGAGAGGGTGTGCATACTGCGAACGAAGCTAGTGGAATCGGCAAATTCAACGTTGATCTTAGCAAGAAGCGCGTGTTGGCCATCACTGGGCACAATATCCTGGCCCGTTGGACTGTCGCCGGACGCGTTACGTTTTCTGTTCGGCTGGATAGCATCGCTGCTGCTGCCTTCAACCGACTCCAATCCTGAGGAGAGCGCAAAGTCGGGGTTGGTGATTAGGCTGTCGAGGTCCTGAGCGCGCTGAGCCTCGCGTGCGCTAAGCTTCTCAATAATAGCATTCTTTGTTTCCTTCGAAGCGCCTTGCGTCGTGACGTAAAACCAACTGTAGGCAAGCTTGGAGAGCGCGCGCGTTGAGACTTGATTATTGGCGACCTGCCAGGGTACATAATAGAGCCGGAGGGGTGATTTGTCGAACAAATCACGTGAGCTTCGACCTACGGGTGAGCACCAGCGACTTACTTTTCCAATCGTCGGACATCTGGACCGTAATTTTGTTGTCAGCGATTGTCTGCGAGATGAAGGCGGGGTAGCCCTGCTGATCGATTGCGGCAACTGCTTGTAAGGCCGCCGCAGTAGCTTACCAGTCCAGTGACGCCCCTGAAGGAGTTGGCGCGCTGCCTTGCCAGACACGGTCCAGTGAAGGTTCAAGCCAGTTTTGGACAAGCATCGGTAGTAGGGCGACTTATCGCCCTTGACTAGACTACTCCACCGAGTGCCCTCTAACAGTGTCTTTTGCTCTTCGAAGGTTGCCGCGGTTAGCCCTTCCTCTTGGTCGGCAGTTTGCTATGCGTCAAAAAGATCTCAAGTCGCTCTACACTAC
>DATNRH010001198.1 GCA_036703605.1 Candidatus Obscuribacterales bacterium
TAAAACCACCAACGATGTGCGGCGAGAATTACTCAAAGCCAGCTGGAGCGATCGCAAATTGCTCTGGCGATCGCTCCTGGCCCAATAAATCCTGTTGTTAATCCTGCTGTTAGTCTTGTGGCATACCTGTGATCTACCCTACGACTTCAGACATCTACTCCAGACGTCCCAGCAAAACATAGCTGAGGAGACCGCCATACTCCCGCAGCACCAGCACCATCTTTTCCCGGTAGCCGAGATCATTCACCAGGGAGGTCATGTGGGGGATCACCTCAAAGCCTTGGTTTTGGAAGGTGAGGATCGATCGCCACATGTGGGGCGGATCGGTGATTAAAACAATGGTCTTGATGCCCTCCGGCAGCAGATTATAGGCGGTATAGATGGCATTTTCGTTGGTCGTCAGGGAGCAAACTTCACCACTCATCGCCGATGGGGGCACTCCCATATCCTCCAAAATCTCGAAGGGGGTGGTGCCGGAACCGCTGACGAAAATGAACGGTGCCCGCCCTGCCTGCCATAGCTCAGCCGCCGCTGCAAAGCGTCCACCGCCATCTAGGCGATAGGGTCGTCCTGGAAACACAATGGCATCGGCGGGGGTGCCCGGGTCGGGCGGCAGATGGCTGCTCAGCCCCCAGAGCGCTAGGTTGAGGCTAGGGGGCGACACTAAAACCAGGAAAGCGATCGCCCCACCCAGGGTTACCCGCGTCCAGGTGGGGCTCCAGTGGGGATGATGGCGCTTGGTCCACTGACGATAGAGCGTCCGTCCTAGCCAAACGGCGATCGCACAGGCCATGAGCACAATCAACCCTTTAATATGCAGGGGCAACGGCGTGAGTAGGAGCCGCGAAATAGATTTAGTAAACTGTGTCCAAGAGCTACCCAGTCGTGGGCATTCATTAAAGTCCATTAGATCGATCATGATCCAGCCTCCCCGATGTCGGCACTAGTAGATAGATAATGATTGGTATACGTCCTAGGCTGGAGTATGATGCCAATAGCCTATGGCTGAGGAGCGATCGCCGTTAGCGCTGGCGGCTGTCCTGACGATGGAGTCTGCTCGGCCATCCTGGATGGCATAGGCCGTATTCATATCTAATGTGCCCCAATAGCCAGTGAAAATACTCACGTCATCCTAAAAAATATAGCGGTGCTGAAAAGCAGGATGACTCCGCAACGTTTGAAGAAGGTTTCAGTGGGCGTTGCTGAATGACGATAGGATTTGCGCTGCTGAACCGCGAGCGAGACGCTCACACTCACGATTCATTCGCCATCAAGGTCGTGTGAGCATCGTACTCCCGTTCCCATTTCATATCTTCATTCAGCAATACCTTTCAGTGCTTCTAGTTCGAGGTTCATACCCTGATGCAGCACCACCAAACCTATGTCTGGCCTGAACGGCAGTCTAGAATTGATACTGGCGATCGCCCACCCAAAGGCTAATAGGCACCGCATAACCATTCCCTCGCACCCGTACTTCCACGACAAAGGGGGGCTCATTACCAAACGCTTGATTCAGCTCCATGATTTCGGTGTTGATGGTATCTCGTTGATCCTCAGGCATATAGTAGCGTTCTAAACCGTAGGTCACCTGTTGATAGTACAACTGTCCG
>DATNRH010001199.1 GCA_036703605.1 Candidatus Obscuribacterales bacterium
TCCGCAATATTATGGAAAAACATCACACCCTCATGCATCTTGTCAGCGAAGTGGGTGTGGGGACGACCTTTTGGTTCGATCTCGTCGTTTCTCCCATCGAGGTGGCGTCGGTGGATGCTGCGGCTAGCCCATCGGTGCAAACGGCTTCTTCCTAGGGTTGCCGGTGTGGGTTTAGGGAGATGAACTGCCGCGTACCTGACCACTGGGCATCACCATGCGATCGAGGGTCGCTCCGGTGAAGATAGCGGGGATCTCGATGCGAGCGCCGTTGAGGCTGGCGTCAGTTAGATCTGCGAAGGTGAAGTCGGCACCGCTGAGGTTAGCACCATTGAGAATAGCGCGCTCTAGGTTGGCGCTACGCAGATTGGCATTCGATAAATCGGCTCCAATCAGGAATGCACCCACCAGGTAGGCATGGGATAAATCGAGACCGCTGAGGTCTGCTCCAGATAGATCACAGGACGAGCAGCGTCCAGTTCTGCGGAGTTGATCAATGTGGTCGGCATTCTGGGCGATCGCTGGAGTGGCGATCGCTAACAGAGCACTTCCTAAGGCGATCGCTCCCACTAAGGGCTTGAGGATAGGCTGACGCATGATTGGTCTCCTGCAAATTGGCTTGCCCCAATCCTAGCCTAGCCCTAACCCGGTTGACCTTAGCACCCCGTAGACGAGGTTCTGCCCTAGTCATGTAACGTTTAACGTTGGGGGTTAGGAAGCAGGGGGGGAGGACTTCGAAGCTGCCTTGGCTGTCTTGTTGGTGGATTTGGCACTAGCTTTCTTCCGACCGCTGGCTGCTTTGGGCGGAGCCTCGGTTGAAGTAGATGCCTCAGTGTCCGGTGGTAACGATGGTGAAGGCTCAGCGCCAGTGTCCTCAGTATTCACCTGGGATCGCAACGAGCCAGCAAAGGTGATGGCATGGTGATCGGTTTTACCGCCAGCGAGCTGGGCCAATTCTTCGAGGCGCTGCTGTTCGTCCAAGGCTACCACTCGCACCACGGTACGCACCGCATCGTCTCCCTTGGGAGTGGCGTTAGACGGCTTGCCCTTGCCCGATGGCTTGGGTGAAGCGGCAGCTCCCGGATTGACCACTTCTTTGTTCACCCGCAGATGTAAATCGGCCTGGGCGGCAATAATCGGTTGGTGGGTGACGCAGAGCACCTGCCGGTGGCGGCTGAGCTGGTGGAGCTTGTCGGCGATCGCTTGGGCCACCCGTCCCGATACCCCCGCATCAATTTCATCAAACACCATGGTGCCCACCGCATCCACTTGGGAGAGGCAGACCTTGAGGGCAAGGAGAAACCGGCTCATTTCTCCCCCTGAGGCAATCTCTGCTAGGGGCTGGAGTGGTTCTCCGGGGTTAGGGCTGAGCAAGAAGGTAATGCGATCGCTGCCATGCACCGAGGGTGTGATTGGGGTGAGGTCAACGCGAAACTGCACCTTCTCCATGGCCAAGGGCTTGAGTTCCTCCAGTAGCCCTGCTTCCAACTGCTGAGCCGCCGCTTGCCTGAGGCGGGTGAGGTCGCGACAGGTTTGGATGAGGGCGTCCTGCTGCTGCTGATAGGCTTCCTCTAGGGCATCCAGAGATTGACCACCATCGCTCAAGGATTCTAGATCTGCCTGCACCTGGGCGCTGTAGGCGATCGCGTCTGGCAGGGTTGGGCCATACTTACGGCAAATTTGCTTGAGGTCTGCAATTCGGCATTCTACCTCCTGAAGGCGATCGGGATCGGCTTCCAGCACGTCTCCATAGGCATTCATCTGCCGCCCAGCTTCTTCCACTTGGGCCAGGGCGCTGGTGACCATGTCGAGGATAGGCTGGATCTGGTCGTCGTACTGCACCATGTCAGACAAGATCGACTCTGCCTTGCCGAGCAAGTCGGAACAGGCATCGCCTTCTTCTTGATCGTAGAGGGCTTGATAGACCTGATAGCTTTGCTGCTGGAGCTCAACGCAGTGATTTAGACGCTGCTGTTCTTGCTGGAGCTGTTCCAATTCTTGGGGATCGTTGAGATTGGCCTCGGCCAGTTCCTTAGCTTGATACTCAAAAAGATCGAGCTGTTGCAAGCGCTGCTGTTCAAACTGGCGACGCTTTTCCAAGGCTTTCAGCGCCGTTTGGGCGGCCTGATAATGGTCTGCCACCACCCGTTTTTGCCGCAATAGCTCATTGCCCCCAAAGCCATCCAGCCATTCCCGCTGGAGGTTGGCCTGGCTGAGCTGGATCGTTTGCCCTTGGGCGGTGATTTCTAGCAAATGCTCTCGCAGAGACTGCATCTGCTGCTTATTCATCACCACCCCGTTCACCCGCGATCGGCTGCGCACGCCGCTGCGCCCGGCGGTTAGCTCTCGGCTACAGACGAGGGATAGTTCATCGAGCAAGTCGATTTCTTGCTGATCGAGCCAGCGAATTAGGGCGGGGTTGAGGTCAAAGGTGGCTTCCACCAGCGCCCGTTCTGACCCCGAGCGAATGACTCGACTGGTCATTTTGCCCCCGAGGGCAGCATCGAGGGCATCGAGGATGATCGATTTCCCAGCCCCGGTTTCCCCGGTTAACACGTTCAGCCCAGCGGCAAAGTCGAGGGAGAGGGAATCGACAAGGGCGAAATTTTCTACTTGAAGAGAGGTCAGCATAGGCTCCGGTTCAGCAGACTAGTAAGGCGTTGACGGCGATCGCCTCCTGCTTGAGGAGGAAGGTGGAAGATCGGTGGGCACTCAGGAACGAGATGACCTTGAGGAGCTGCGGGGATAGTGCCGGAGCATCCGGTTAGCTGCCCCTATCGTCTCCATCGTCTCTGGCCTGTCATCCCTGGTATGGGGCACCCGCGAGGATTGGGGTCTTCTTGTGGGAATGATGAAGGGGATGGACAACGGGCGATCGCCCCTGAGGGATCAGCTGCGTGATCCGATCAAGCTTGAACGACTACCGTCTAGTTTAACCCCATACCTTAGTACTCGGGTACTATAAACAAGTTTTCGGGCAATATCAATTCTTCACAAAAGTGTCGCTACATCATCTTAAGACGCCTCAAAGTCCCTCGTCCTCTGGGAGAGGGATGTAGGGTGAGGGCAATATGTAACGGGCAATCCAAAAATTAGTACTAAGGGCCGCATCAGGATCCGTTGAGCGGCGTCGCTGCCCGCATTGATGACGGTGAGCCTGCCTGCTATGGATCTCTACCCTGCGGGCCATCCCGCTGATCTAAGGTTAGTTGTTACAATGCTTTACGTAGGCCTTGATTCACCCCATGCCATGGTGATCAAGGGTAATCAAAGGATTTTTGGCGGTAGGGCAGTGTGATCAGTCTGAATGCCTCCACAAAACCATAAACTGCCGCTCCAGCACGACCCAGTCGGTTGACCCAATTTGGATCTTCACTTATGCAGACCGTTCCCTCTCCCTCCCATCATTCAGAGCCCACCCTGCAAACGGTGACGGTTGAAAGTCAGCCGGTTGTGGATCCACCACGCCACCCCCGGCCGTCGAGAGGAACGCTGCCTCCGGAGCTAGCGGATGTGATTGCATCCGATGCCCTCGATGAAGCCATTCGCTACAACCCAGAGGCGATCGCCAACTATTATCGGGGTCGTCCTGTGATGGTGTTTCGGCGGATCATCGCCATCATTCTGCCGTTTTTGTCCTTTGGTTTGGGAGTTTGGTGGGATCGTTGGACTGGACGGGTTAAAGCTGGGCAGGCGCAACGGGCTAAACAACTGCGTATTTTGCTCACCCAGTTGGGGCCCGCCTACATCAAAGTAGGACAAGCGCTATCGACCCGGCCTGACTTGGTGCCGCCGTCGTACCTAGAAGAATTGACCCAACTGCAGGATCAACTGCCGCCCTTTCCCAATGAAATCGCATTTCGCTTCATTGAGGAAGAATTGGGCGATCGCCCTGAGCAGATCTATGCAGAATTTTCCGATCATCCCGTGGCGGCGGCGTCCTTGGGTCAGGTTTACAAGGCGCGGTTGAAAACGGGGGAGCAGGTGGCCGTCAAGGTGCAGCGTCCTGGCTTAGCCCAGCGCATCACGCTGGATTTGTATATCCTACGCCAACTGGCTGACTGGACGACCCGCATGGTGAAAGCGGTGCGCAGCGATTTGGTTGGCATCATGGATGAGTTTGGGGCGCGCATCTTTGAAGAGATGGACTATACCCAAGAGGGGCACAATGCCGAGCGCTTCGCCTCGCTCTATGGTCACATCCAGGATATTTACGTCCCGAAAATCTACTGGCCCTACACCCAGCGGCGGGTGCTGACTATGGAATGGATTAACGGCACCAAGCTCACCCAGATTGCCGAGCTGAAATCCCAGGGAATTGACGCGGCTTACTTGGTGGAAGTGGGGGTGCAGTGTTCGTTGCGGCAGTTGCTGGAGCATGGCTTTTTCCATGCCGATCCCCATCCGGGTAACCTGTTTGCCACTCCTGAGGGCAAGCTGGCTTACCTCGACTTTGGCATGATGAGTGAGGTGAAACCCTACCAGCGCTATGGTTTGATTGAGGCGGTGGTGCATTTGGTGAACCGCGACTTTGAAGGATTGGCCCAGGACTACATTAAGCTGGAATTTCTATCGGAAGACACGGATCTAACGCCGATTATTCCTGCCTTTGCCGATGTCTTCAACGATGCTCTCAGCGCCAGTGTGGCGGAGATGAACTTCAAGAGCATCACCGATCAGCTTTCGGGGTTGATGTATGAATATCCCTTCCGGGTACCCGCCTACTACGCGCTGATCATTCGGTCCTTGGTGACCCTAGAGGGGATTGCCATTAATATTGACCCGAATTTCAAGGTGCTCAGCAAGGCCTATCCCTACGTGGCTAGACGGCTGCTCACGGATCAATCCCCTGAGTTGCGATCGTCGCTGCAGGATCTACTGTTCAAAGACGGTGATTTTCGCTGGAATCGCTTAGAAAATCTGCTGCGCAATGCCCAGGATAGCCAAGACTATGATCTCAACCAGGTTTTAGATCAAACAGTGACGTTCCTGTTCTCCGATCGCGGCACCTTCATTCGCGATCGCATCTCGGCTGAAATTGTCAACGCCCTAGATGCGGCTGGACGCAATGCTGTACACCGAGCCACCCATTGGCTGCAGGTGCGCACAGGTCTACCCTTGGGTGCAGATGCTGCGGATGGTGCGCCAGCCCAAAGCAACCTAGAGCCCTTAGGTCGCATCCTCAACCTGCTCAAGGAGACCCCAGGCTTTGATCCCATGACGCTGGCGTCGATGGCAGCCAAGCTGGTCGTCAGACCAGAACTGCATCACATGGGTCAGCAGATTGCCACGGAACTCACCCAGCGATCGCTGGCCCGTCTCATTCGCGAACTGATGCAGGAGTCTGAGGAGTCTACGCCGCTGCGATCGCCCCAGCCCTATGCCAAACAGCGATCGCTGCCTGCTGCCCGTCGTTAACTTGTCTCTGACGTCGGTATCTGCTAGTGAAACGGGCTGTAGAACCAGACCCTCTAGCTGGAAGAGGCCGACTCGTCGGAGGCTGTCAAATCCTTTGGGGTAGCTTTGATCTGAGAACTGCTACCCTCTAGTTTTTCTTTATTTTCCTGGAGATTTTTCTCTAGTTCTTGAATCTGGTCTCGCCGAGCTTCTAGCTCTAGGGTGCGGCGACCCAGTTCTTGATCCCGTAAGGTTAGCGATTGTCGCCACTGCTCAGCCCGCTCAGCCTCTTCCTGCAAGCTGATGGGGCTGAGCCCCTTGGTGAGATACTCGTCTACCATTTGCAGCACCCAAGGCAAGGCATCTTCCATATGCTGAATGTCCTGGGTGTCTGATAAATCGACCATGACCAAGCTTTGAGGGGCATAGCCTAGGTCGGCAGGCGTCTTATCCAGAACCATGTCCGTGGGATTGGGCAAAACCACCCAGGTATACTCAGTTTTTTGCACTGCCAACAGGCGCAACATGGCGTGCTCGGTGGTCTCGTCTTGTTGAACCTGGGCTAGGTGTCGCATTTTGGTTTTAACAACGACTAATCGGCTACCGAAGGACAGGATATCTTCCTATGATTCGGCCTATGGGCATGTGCTGTGGGCAGCTTTACTACAGATCTTGATGTTCAGATCTTGATGTTCATCTTACGGCTATTCATCCTGCTCGACAGGATGTATCCCAGTTCTGGCTAATCTAAAGGGGACAGCGGGAACCTTAAGGCTCAGTATCCCGCTGTCGCTTCAGAGGGCGATCGCTCAAAGACGACGGACGCGATCGCGGAGGATTTCTGCCTGTTTCTCGGCTTCTGCCAGGGAGTCGCGAGCCCCCTGTACCACCGCTGCCGGAGCCTTGTCTACAAAGTTAGCATTGCTGAGCCGTTGGGACAGAGAGGTGACCTCTGCCACCACTTTGCTGAGGTCTTTCTCAATTTTGGCTTTGAGCGCCTCCACATCTACCACGCCTGCCAGCGGAATCAAAACCTGCACGGTGCCCACGACGCCAGCGAAGAGTTGGAGACCGTCAGGAGTGGGTGCAGTTGGCTCAACCTCCTCGGCTGGCGCGGGCTCCACCGGCTCCACCACAGACTCTACTGGCTCTACCACCGGCTCCACCGGCTCCACGGGGGTAGCCGCAACCGTAGGCTCTGGCTCTGCCGTGGGCATGGTGCCCGTTTCTGCCGTTTCCCGTAGTTTGAGACCAATCTGGCTGACCAAACGCGACCAAGCCCGTATCAGCTCTTGGCGGCGATCGGCCTGGAGCAGATAGTGGTTCACAAACCAGATGCTATAGCCCAAACCTATGAGCTTCAAGAGCGGTGAGACGAAAATTAGACCGTCGAGGGCGTCCATGATTGCCAAGAACAGGCGGGCCATCACAACTAGCAGCAGGAGAAACCCGAGGGCGATCGCTGGCTTTTGCAGTTGATTGAGCTCAAACTCGCTGGCTGGTTGGTCGTCAGATGGAGTATCGGGTTGACCAGTAGCTTGACCAGCGGGTTGATCGGCCACCGCTAAGTCAGCGGTCTCTGAGGTCTCTGAACTGGCGGCTGGGGGAGTGTCCTGGGGGGCGATCGCCTCTGGAATCGCTGTCTCCTCCACGGTGACCTCAGGCATCTCCTCAGGGGTAACGTCAAGCGTCACCTCGGGGGAGCTGTTTTCTAACTGGTGTTCGTCCCCAGGTTCGCCAATTACCAAGCGCTCGATCCGTGCCAGGTCTTGAATGTAGGTTTCTCCCTCAGAGAGGATATGGCGTTCGTCGGCATTTTCGCTGAGCAGCAGGGCGGTAATTTTGGTGCCGGGTTTAATGCCGGCCTCTGCCCGCAGGTTGCGCACGGTGCGGATGGTGCCAATCACCAAGTCAAACTGCTGTTCTAGGGTAGCGTTGATCCATTGATCGTCGGCCTCTGGGTAGGGCTGCACCGCTAGAAATTCGCGATCGCCTGCCTGGGTGAGGGTATGCCAGATCTCCTCGGTAATGTGCGGCATGAAAGGATGCAGCAGCTTGAGAATGCCGTCGAGCACATAGGCTAGGGTTTGCTGGGCAACCCGGCGGGAGGGCGCATCCGACTGCAGGCGCGCTTTGGCGAGTTCAATATACCAATCGCAAAAGTCGCCCCAGATGAATTCGTAGAGCGCCTTGGCGGCTTCGCCTAACCCGTAGTGGTCAATATCATGGCGGGTTTGGCGCACCACTTGATGGAACCGGGACATAATCCAGCGATCGCTCAACTCCACCTCAGACAACTGCGGCTGTCCTAGGCTGGACGGGGTTTGCCCCTCTAGGTTCATCATCACAAACCGCGCCGCGTTCCACAGCTTATTGGTGAAGTTGCGTGAGGCTTCTACCGACGCCGATTCATCGGTTTTGCGATCGTATTCTAGGCGCACGTCCTGCCCAGCTCCGGCCACTTCCCGAATTAGGGTATAGCGCAGGGCATCGGTGCCGTATTTGTCGATCAGCACCAGCGGGTCGATGCCGTTATTGGACGACTTCGACATCTTTTTGTTGTTTTCATCCCGCACAAGACCATGAATGTACACGGTTTCAAAGGGCATTGTGCCCATGAAATGCCCGGACATCATGGTCATACGGGCGACCCAGAAGAAGATGATGTCAAACCCCGTGACCAGGGTGGTCGTAGGGTAGTAGCGTTCCAGATCTCGGGTTTCTTCGGGCCAGCCCATGGTGGAAAAGGGCCACAGTCCCGAGGAGAACCAGGTATCCAGCACATCCGGATCCTGCTGAAGCTGCACATGGGGGCCAAACAGCTCCCGAGCCTGCTGCCAGGCTTCTTCCTCAGTGCGCACCACCACAAAGGGCGTTTCATCCGTAATCTGGCCGTTCGTTTCGCTCACCGCATACCAAGCGGGAATTTGATGCCCCCACCAAAGCTGCCGAGAAATACACCAATCTCGCAGGTTCACCAGCCAGTCGCGGTAGACCTTCGTCCAGCGATCGGGTACGAACACCGGCGACTGTTGCTGATCCAAAAATTGCAGAGCAGCGTCAGCCATGGGACGAATGCTGACAAACCACTGGGTGGACAGCAACG
The DNA here is from genome assembly GCA_036703605.1 of Candidatus Obscuribacterales bacterium. Lineage (NCBI taxonomy): Bacteria > Bacillati > Candidatus Melainabacteria > Candidatus Obscuribacterales > Candidatus Obscuribacterales bacterium. The sequence goes on from DATNRH010001199.1 coordinate 8,501, forward strand.
GCTCTACGGGAACCTTGCCGCGATCGCTGTAGGGCACGGCATGGCGATAGTCTTCCACGCGCACCAGGAAGCCTTCGTCATCCAATCGCTGCACCACGGCTTTACGGGCATCAAAGCGATCCTGTCCTTGGAAGTCGCCCGCATTAGCATTCAGGGTGCCGTCGGGGTTCATGATGTTGATCATGGGCAGGTCGTGGCGCTTGCCCATTTCAAAATCGTTGGGATCGTGGGCTGGGGTGACTTTGACGCAGCCCGTCCCAAAGGCCGCATCCACGTAATCATCGGCAATGATGGGAATTTGCCGCCCCATAATCGGTAGGGTGAGCGTCCGTCCTACCAAATGCCGGTAGCGATCGTCGTTGGGATTCACCGCCACAGCCGTATCGCCCAGCATGGTTTCTGGACGGGTGGTGGCAACTTCCACAAAGCCGGAGCCATCGGTGAGCGGATAGCGGAAATGCCAGAGATGTCCGTCGATGTCTTTGTTTTCTACTTCTAGGTCAGACACGGCGGACTGGCTCGCTGGACACCAGTTCACCAAATATTTACCGCGATAGATCAAGCCCTCTTTATAGAGCCGCATGAAGGCTTCGGTCACCGCTTTGGACAACCCTTCATCCATGGTGAAGCGTTCCCGCGACCAATCCACCGACACTCCTAGGCGTCGTAGTTGCCCGACGATGGTGCCGCCCGATTCCTCTTTCCATTGCCAAGCACGCTGGAGGAAGGCTTCCCGACCCAAGGCTGCTCGACTGGTGCCTTCCTCGCGCAGTTGGCGTTCTAGGATGGTTTGCACGGCGATGCTGGCATGATCCGTGCCCGGTAGCCAGAGAGTATTGCGCCCGATCATGCGGTGATAGCGCACGAAGGTATCGATCAAGCTGTGCTCGAAGGCATGGCCCATGTGGAGACTGCCGGTGACATTGGGGGGTGGAATCACCACGCAGTAGGGATCCCCCTCGTGATCTGGGTTGGCAACGAAAACCTGGTTCGCTTCCCAGGATGCCTGCCACTTGGATTCTGTGGCAGAGGGATCGTATTGCTTGGGGAGTTCAGACGTTAGGGCTGGAGTCGTTGCAGTCATGGAGGGAAGACGGTTAGAGTGCCAACAATTCGGTACTTTTCGGTGCGAACAGTTACCTAAGATTTTGCCATGCCATTCTACATGTGGTTCAGGTTGGCAGGATGAATATCAGGATTTCTCGCTGGATTAGTCTCAAGGCAGGGGGCGATCGCTCCTCAACCATTCCCATTGCCCTGGGCTGAGATGACAGATTTTGGTATGAATGGGGAATACTCGTTGAACATCAAGTGTGGATTACCCTACAATTCCTCACAACTGTTAAACCTGATTCAAACTATCTAGGATGTTTCTCCTAGAGTGGTGAACACCGTTGAGGTCTATCTATCTGGGCAGCCCGCGTAGTTGGTCATCGCGATCCTTGGGATTCTTGGGACTGCCTGAGGGACGTCCGCTCATGCAGCTACCGTTCTTTGGACGAGTAGCGGAGCCTATCGATGATCGCCGCCTGTTCGTTTTAATCCAGCGTAATCCAACTTTTTTCAACCCTGCAGCTACATCAACAGGAGAATAAAATGGACTATACATTTGAACTACTGGGTATTTCCCCCATTGTTGCGTTTTTTAATCACCAACAGGAGCAGCAGGCTAAGCAGGACGGAGCTGCCTATGTGGGAGCTTACCAATGTACCCTGGATGCTTTTTTAGATTCCCTAGAGCCGGTGCCGCGCCATCGAGGTTGGCCGATGGATGCTGTGGTGGATACGGTGATTCAGTTTTGGGTGAACAATGCAGAACAGGTGCGCCACTGGCGATCGCGCCTAGATGATGCGGGAGCCCAAAGTCTGGTTGTGGCCCGGGTGGCTGATGTTACCTCGTTGCGATCGGAATTTGAGTCGCTGCTGCGGAACGATTAGGTTGAGCCGGTTGACGTCATCAGCCGCCGCTGACCGGCGGAATCAGCACCACTTCGTCGCCGTCCGCTAAGACCGTATCGGCATCCACAAACTGTAGGTTGACCCCAAACCGGGTCAGGTCTCGCCACTGGGCTAGGCTAGGCTGCTCGGCAATTAAGCGATCGCGCACTTGGGCAACCGTGGTTCCTGATGCCAAAGACAGCACTAATTCGGTCTGTTGGTAGGCCTCTTGGTAGGCAGCAAAGAGTTTCAGCGTAATGGTAATCGACGACATGGGTGGTGTTTTGGGGTCTGGTAGCTAGGTCATGTCCGCATCGTCAATCACAAACTCAACGGTTTGTCCTTTCGAACTGCCAAATTTAAGTTGGGTTTGAGAGATGAGCGGTACTTCATGGCGGTGAATTTTTTGCCAGCCCTTGTCTGTGAGCATGAGGGTGCCAAAACGGGAAAAATCTCGCAGGAAGTACGTTGGTCTTGCGTCATTGAGGTTGCGGCAAAAAATCTCGGCATGTTTGCGGGAAACGCCCGGCTCTTCCAAGATCAGATCATTACCATAGTCTTCGCTGCTGCCTACCCGAATAATGCCTCCCTGGACGCGCCACTTACGATCGGGCTGGTTCAACACTTTGAGGTAGGCGGCGGGGGGTTGATTGTCAATCCAAGTGGTGGACTGCTGGGGAATCTCAGTCACAGATTCCGCAACCCGCTTGATCAACTCGCCGTCAAACTCGGGGTGCATGTAAAGCACCGGTAAGGTCCAGGCGGGCTGGTTGAATTTGTAGAGGGTGAGGAGGTGTTGCCGAGCGATCGCCACTGCTTCATCCACGGGCGATCGCTCGGCCAGCGCTTGGGCAAAGACTTGGATAAAACTTAAGGACTCGCGATCGGCGATCGAGTCGCGCATACCCACCACTGCCGGTACGCCATGGTGAATCAACACCTCGGCTAGGCTACTGCGAGGGATAGCATGGCGTCCCTGTTGATCTGGCTGTGCCCCCCAGCAGGCATTAAACACCGCCAGCTTTACACGACAGCGGGTCAGCACTTGGGCGAGTTCTGTGCCATTCAGGGTGGCATCATCCCGGAGGAACAAGAGCCCTCCATCAGGCGCTGGCATCCCGTGCCCTGCATAGAAAAATACATTAAAGCTATCGGCTTCTAGCTGTTCAATCAGCTCTGCGGGGGTGGGTTGCAGGACTGTGGTGACCTCACAGGGTACGGGAGCCGTTTGCCCGCGTCCACTATAGGTTTTGGTAGAGCGGGTGAGTAAACTGGCTAGGGCCTCTGCCTCTTGTTCGAGCTTCAGTCGCTGCTGAGCTTGTCCACTAGGGTGCGATCGCGCCCCTGCTGACGGATCTGATTCGCCATCATGACCAATCACCAACAGTACCTTCAGCACCTGCTCAATTCTCAGGGGCGGTAAGGGATCAACGTCGCTCGTCGTGCGGCTAAAGAAGATTTGCTGGCTGAGGGAAATGGCTTGCTTCCCCGGCTGGGGCTGCATGATCTCCCAGGGTAGGGCAATGAGTTCGGGATCGCGAATTTCTAGGCGCAGGCGCAGGGAGTTACCTTGACCGATGGCAATGCCCTGACTTTGATCGAGGCTGCTTTGAATAGGGCCATCAAACAGCCACTGCCATAGCTGCACACCCAAATGCTGCATGAGGCGACTGGTGTAGCCAGCCTGTCCTGACGATGGAATGGCGTCATTGCCAGCTAGGCTCGGCACCGGTTCGGGCACGTAGGTGGACGGTATGCGCGGCACCATGGGTAAGCCCCGGAGCGAGAATAGGCTTTGCCAGGTTTCCCAGGTTTGACTCAGGGTCAACGGCCAGAGGCAGTCGTGATGGACGTAACCGCTTGGGTAGGGCGCTTGCAACACCCACAGCGCATAATGACCAGACTCCGCAGCAGTCAGGCGAGTAATCGCTAAAGATAGGCAGGGGGTGTCAGACAAGGGCATTGACGAACAAGCAGCTTTTATCGTTAAGGGTCAATCTGAGCTCAGTTCATACTGATGATGACGAACTGTGACGTGGGACGCCGAGGCGCGAGGTAGGGGAGCGATCGCCTTGAACCACATGGTACTGACTAGATACTAGGCTAAAAGACTAACAGACCAACCTGGTGTCTCTCAAGGATGATGACTCTGTCACCATAGCCTAGCGTGTCCACGTGAGAGCAGGAATCTGCTGGATCTATAGCTACCTCCTCTATCATCCTAGATTTCCGCTGAGTTCTCTGACAAATCTTTGAGCGGCACCCTAGCCTCTGCGGCGGAAATTGACCCTGTAAGGGTTGGGTTTTGGCTTTCTTCCTTTGGGAGACGTTTTACGTGGGCATAGCCTGTTCTCAGGACAAACGACTTCGCTAAGCCAGCCTAGATCCGGGGCTAATGGATGTCTCCTGGTGGCTCAGCCAGCTTAGTCCTAGCTAATGGGCTGGCATGGTCTGAGAACCGGTGTCTAGGCGTTGCTTGTTGTTTCCAGCAACGTGCCTAATACACAGGCTCCTGTCCAATTCATGCCCACGAGCACGGCTCCGGATAAGTCACAACACAGCAGATTGGCTCCACCGAGGTTAGCACCTGTGAGGTTGGCTCCGCGCAGGTCGGCCTCTTGGAGGTTGGCACCAGCTAATACCGCCCCTTGGAGATCGGCTTGGCTCAGATTGGCACCTTCTAGGTTGCTGTTGCTGAGATTGCTGCCCCGAAGGTCTGCACCCCGTAAGTCTGCCCCGGAGAGGTGGGCTCCCATAAGCGATGCCCCGCTCAAAAAGGCTCCGGCTAAGCAGGCTTGGCGTAGTTGGGTTTGCATCAAATTGGCTCCCCGCAGATTGCTGCCCCGCAGATCAGCTTCGGTGAGGTTAGCCTGCATGAGGTTGGTGCCCAACAAACTACCGCGTAGATCGGCCAAATAACAATGACATCCGACTAGAATGGCTCCGTCTAATCGAGCATTCAGTAATTTAGCCTGGGATAGATCGGCTCCAGTGAGATTGGCCCCTGCAAGGTTAACTTGGCTGAGATCTAGACCAGATAGATCTTCATCTTCAAGGTCAGTGCCAGCTAACTGTTTGATCTGTCCGGTACGAATCAGGTCAAGCTCCATAGGCTCCAAAATACTCCAGGCATTAGTGCAACGGGGTGGATGAACGGTCAGGGTTTTGCCCCCAGGTAACCAGGGGACTTTGGTCACAGTGGGAATCGAGCAGCCAAAGCCCAGCGGCAATTTTGGGGGTCACAATGGGTAACTCCAGCCCTTGGCGCAGACCATTGACCAGCAGTTCAAGGGTATCGAGCAGCTTAGGATCCCAGCGATCGCTCTGGTCAACTTGACAGGCGACAAAGGCATCTAGCCATTGATCGGCGGTGAGGCTGGTGGCGGTTGGGCCGGTGCGATCGCTGCGTCGCTTAGCCAAATGCTTCTGAAACGCCGTTGCCAACCCTAAAATACGAGACTCTAGGGGAATTTCATCGCCAGATAGCCCGGCCGGATAGCCCTGACCATTCCACCATTCCGTTTGATGGGTAATGATGGTGGCGATCGCCCGCAGTCTAGGCATGGTGCGCAACACCTGGGTGCCGGGGGTGAGGGCACAGGTGAGGGGCAGGGAGGTGGCATCGATATCCTCAGGCTCGGCGGGGAGGGAGGTGTCGAGGTGGCTAGCTCCAATGCCGGACACGCGGGAGAGTAGCCCGGCTAGGCGTAGGCGATGCAGTTGCCAAGTTGGCAGATCTAGCAAGTGCCCCATGGCTTCTGCTAGGGTAGCCACTTCCGCTGCTGCCATGGGGTTACTCAGGTCGGCTTGGTCGATCAACTGGGCCGCGCGCAGGAAGGCCTGAAGTTCGTTAGACGTCAGGTTTTGATCCAGGTTTTGGTGACGGCTCTGGGGCCGCTGTCCTGTAGTCGATTCTAGGGTCGTTTGATGGGTGCGCAGGTAGTCCACCACACGGGCCACGACCTGACCTAAACGCTCGGAGGTGGGCTGGCGACAGAGGGCTTGGGGCTGGGCCGCTTCCCGGGTGATGGTTGCCAAGTGCTGGGCCAACTGTGCCTGCAGGGTTGGATTGTAGGAACCTAGGTGGGCGATCGCTAATTCAGCGGTTTCCAGCACCAAATCGGGCTCAAAGGTCCAGAATCCATAGAATCGTCGCTCCAGATCCGTTTGGGGTAGACCCAAATCAGCATAGTCTGCGGCGGAAAGCTCTTGGCACAGCACCATGGCCATGTAGTCTGGCGAGACGATGATCAGGTGCCACTCCTGGGCCACCGGGTCATCATCTCGTAGGGGCACGATATCAACATTGGAGCGCTGACTGGTGGGATGGTCGGCAAAGCCCGCATCATCCGCCGCCATGATCACTACTGATTCAGACTGTTGAGCGATCGCCCCATAGCGTTCCGCTTCTTCCAGGTACCATTTCCCTCGCTGGAAGGCGGTAATCACCAAGGGGTTGGCCTGGGATTCTAAAATGGCGTCTTCTAAGGCATGGCATAGGGCCACCAGCGTGTTTTTGTAATACACGCCAAAATTGAGCGATCGCTGCCCTGAGTCGCCAGACTGATGGGCAAGCTGTAGGTTCTTGAGAATTGATCCGTCTAACATAAACGTGTGACTATACTACTCTCTTAGATCTTTGGGCCTAAGCCTGCACCAACTGCCGCGCCTTCTGGGCCATGGGTGCTGACAATGCTTCTTCTAAGGATGCACAGCCCAAGCGTTGCTCTAAGAGCGCCATCACCTCTCGACCAAAATCGTTAGGATTACGCTGCCAAGCCTTGAGGCAAACGTCCCCGAAGAAAGAACCCAAGGGCTCCGGGTTCCACAATAGCTTCTTCGCTGTCCAAGGCATCATGCTCATTGGATTATAGCCCGGCTTGAGAATGTCATTTTTGAATGCATACTCTTCTAGGTGAGTGTGGGGCTGCAGCCCAATGAAGAAGATAGCAGGTTCAACCTTGTCGGCCCCAAAGATGCGCTCTAGCTCGCGGTGGTAGGCAATGGTTTGCCGGATGGTGTCAAAGGTTTCATCAATGACATTGAAGGAATAGTTAACCGAGACCACATCGTTGAATCCGGCAGCCTTCAAGTCTCGACAATTTTCGAGCACCGTGCGCAGATTGTAGCCCATGCGCATCTTGCGCACCAACTCTTGAGAGCCGCTGGTGATGCCGATCTCGAAGTAGTTCATCCCGGTTTTTACCATCAGATCACAGAGCTGTGGCGTGAGATTATCCGCTCGGATATAGGCAGCCCAGTGAATATCCGTCATGCCGGAGTCTACAACCTTTTGCAGGAGCTCGATCGCATCGTTAATATACTTACGGGCTGGGATAAACTGGGCGTCGGTAAACCAAAAGTTGCGAATGCCTCGGTCATAGAGCTGACGCATCTCCGCCACCACTTCATCGGCGGGATTGATGCGCACCTGCTTGCCTTCCACCACGGTATACACGCAGTAGCAGCAGTTGTGAGGACAGCCCCGCTTCGTCTGAACGCCGACGTAGAAATCCTGTTCCTGCAAATAATAGTCAAACTCGGGCCAGATGTGACCGATGTAGTCGTAGTTGCAGGCAGATTTTTCAATGGGCGTGGGCCATTCGTGGATCATGCGATCGCGAGGCTGGGTTTCGCCCGCCACGTAACAGCGTTCGCCGGAAATGTCTTGACCGCGCAGTAATTTTTCTAGGAGCGTTTCTCCTTCACCGACGGAAATAATCGTTCCCTTGGGTAGCTTGTTGCCCAGTTGTTCGTAGAAGACACTCACGGCACCGCCGCCCACCACCGATCGCGCCTTAGGATTGTGACGCTGGGCCTGCCGCAATCCCCGTTGAATCAATCCGGTGTTGCGCCATAGCTCTTGGTAGTAGGCCGTGGTCACCTTGAGCCCGCCCATGGCCCCGCGCAGGCGAATGAGAGGATTTTTGGCGTAATAAAACTCAAAGGCATGTTGGAGAGGGTTGCCGCCCCTGCCGCCCACCGGCGCATAGATTTGGATATCTCGCCAAGAGAAGACCAGCAGCGAGGGCTGAAACTCGTCGATGCAGTCATCAAGGGCTGTGGAGAAATCCAGCGGGGGAACGGTTCCTAGATCAAAAATGCGTTGTTCAATAGCCGGAAATTGTTTATGGACGTGATCCGCCAAGTAAACAACACCGATGGGAAAAATAGGATTGCAAGGAAGGCGAACGTATAGGATGCGCTCTTGCGTCATGGCTTTAATGAGGGTATCCTCAGTTTTTTCATATAACTTTACGATACC
>DATNRH010001200.1 GCA_036703605.1 Candidatus Obscuribacterales bacterium
GATCAGCGTAAACAGGGGCGGATTCACAAACGGCTCTGGGTTCATAGAAAATTACGTGATGTTAACATTTGTAACAATAGTATAGTCAACAATCGTCCCTCCCAACGGCTTTTGCTACCAGTCTTATGGCATGGGTGCTGGCGGGCTAGGCATCGGAACCCTTGAGGCGTCCCAAGTCCTGCTTAACCTGAGCGAGTCCATCGGGATTGTCATTCAGCGCATAGGCATCACAGGCTTGGAGGAGCGATCGCACCGCTTGGGGCTGCTGCTTGAGATTAGCCAAGGCTCGCCCTCGGTTGTGGAACGCTTCGGCAAACTCGGGGCTGTGCTGCAGAGCTTGGGTGAACGAATCCACGGCTTGGCTGTAGCGCTGGGCTTGGAACGCCGCGTAGCCTGACTGGAAACAGGCGATCGCTTCCGGTGGTTCCGTTCGTGCAGCTACAACAAGGGCGATCGCGTCGGCAAAGGGCGGCGTTTGGCGGCCGGGGCCGTAGGCGCGCACCATCACGATTCCAGCAAAGAGGGCGATACCGCCGATGGTAATCAGCCAGGCGAGAAAATTAATGCGTTCCATCAAGATGCACTCCGGGATTGAGGGTTTCGGCGCGTAGGGCATCCACACATTGGCGGGCAGTGCGCCCCGATCGCCCATTGTGGCGAGTGGCCCATTGTAGGGCCCGCTGCTGGAGCATGTCATCGGGCAGGTTCAGCCCCGCCTGCTCTGCCAAATGTCGGACGATCGCGAGGTAGGTGGTTTGATCCGCTGGCTCAAAGGTGAGGGTGAGGCCAAAGCGATCGCTAAAGGAAAGTTTTTCCTGCACCGTATCCCAGGCATGGATTTCATCGGCATCGCTAGGGCGGGGGCGATCGCCAAAAAATTCGCGGATTAAATGGCGGCGATTCGACGTAGCATAGACCACTACATTTTGGGGACGGGCGGTGAGGTTGCCTTCCAGAACAACTTTCAGGGCTTTGTAGGCATCTTCCTCTTCTTCGAAGGACAGATCATCTACAAAAATGATGAACGATTGGGGCAGATCCCGCAGGCGATCCACAATGGTGACTAGGTTGGCCAAATCGGACTTGGTGACCTCAATCAGCCGTAGCCCTTGGTCAGCGTAGCGATGCAGCAACGCCTTCACCAAGGATGATTTACCAGAACCCCGACTGCCGTAGAGCAACACATGCAGGGCTGGCAGGCCGGCCAACAAGGCTTCGGTATTACGCAACAGAATTTGCTTTTGGTCGTCATAGCCCACCAGGGAGTCTGGATGCACCGGATCGGGGTAGGCGATGCCGAGAAACTGGCCGCTCTGCCAGCGCAGGGCGTGATAGTCGGCAAACAGGCCTACGCCGTGGTGGCGATAGTAGGCGGCGAGATCCGGCAGGGCATCACCCCAGTCCTCCAATGTTGTCAGCGTTGTCCAAATAGCAGACTGGCGATCGCCCTCGGTGGCGCAGATTGTCCAGGCGGGCGGGGTGAGGGGAGCGATCGCTCCCACCCAGGCGGCCACCTGCTCTCCAGTACAGCGGTAGAGGTGCTGCAGTTGCCGTAGGTCGTAGCGGGCTGCGTCGAGGATAGCGGGGGGAAGGGTATCCCAAGTTTGGCGCTGGGCCAGCAGACTGAAGGAATTGGGCGATCGCACTATCTGGGTGAGGATGTAATCAGGCCAGCTCTGACCGCGTTGGGCAAGAGTCGAGAACCATTGTCCATAGGCTTGGAGCACGGTGATGGGGTTGGGTGGCTCTTGGCTCAGGGTCTGTAGGAGATGGAGAAATGCTTGACCAGCCTCGTCTTGCAAGACGGATTGGTAAAGCAACAGCGCTGCAGCTTGATGCTGAAGCATGGGGATAGTCGAGCAGGAAGACGAATCAGTCACAGCTAGGGCAGAAAAAACGGCAGTAGATTGCTCAATGTGCCTCAAAAGCTTAGCCCATTTGCTCCGCTTCAGTTCAACCGTTCTGCTGACAGGATGCAGCCGACAGAGTGTTGCAGATGGTGTGACCGGAGGACTTGCTCGCCCAGGCTAAAGATTTACATGGATGCTGCTGACGTTCAAGCTTGTGGCTGTAAAGATAGAAAAAGATCAGTACCCTCATCTTTTTATTGCTTGATACGTAGCAAGCCCTGTGGATTGGTAGGATACGTTTGCAGTAGTGCAATGCATCAAGTCCTTATGAAACGGTGCGTTACGGCTATACCTAACAGCACCCTACACCACGGTTTATCGAGATCCATCTACGTATCAAGAGAATTGAGATATCTCCTGTGCCAATGCTAGGGTTACCCCAAGCAGGGTTCATAGACTTGAGCACGACCTTCGCTAAGATTACTCATCCGTTCCAACGTCACAAGGTGGTTCATCATGGCTCAAAAACTGGGACAGGAGCGATCGCTCTCCCAAGTAGGTGTGATCACGGTTATGGGATTGCTGTGGGTGTCGCTGCCCGTGCAGGCTCAAGTCACACCGGGACAGGATGAACTAGGAACGGAGGTGCAACAACGGGGCGATCGCTTCCTGATCCAAGGCGGCACCTTGTCTGGCAATGGTGAAAACCTGTTCCATAGTTTTGAAGCCTTTGGGCTATCTGCAGAACAATGGGCTACCTTTCGCACCGATGCCGAGGTGCAGACCATTCTGGGTCGAGTCGTAGGCGGTAATCCGTCGCTGATTGACGGTTTGATTCGGGTGACAGGCAGCAATGCCGACCTAGTGTTGATGAACCCAGCGGGCATCTTGTTTGGCCCCAATGCTCGGCTCAATGTCCCAGCATCGTTCACTGCTACGAGTGCCGATCGCATCACCTTCGGCGATCGCTTCTTCAGCAGCAGCGAGAGCAGCAACTATCGCGATTTGCTAGGACAACCCGATGGCTTCACCTTCCGATTGAGTGAACCGGGAGCGATCGTCAACGCGGGGCGGCTGCAGGTCGATCCAGGCGCATCAATTACCCTCCTCGGCGGCACCGTGGTAAATACCGGCACGCTGATCGCCCCTGGGGGCACCATCATCCTAGCGGCGGTGGAGGGCGAGCAGTATGTACGCCTTCAATCCGAGGGCATGCTCCTCAGTCTTGACCTAGCAGCGGCTCCGACGGCGTCCGGCACCCTACCGCTGAGCGCTCCCTCTTTGCCAGAACTGCTGACCCGCCCCGGTCTACGCCATGCTACCGGTGTGCAGGTAAACCCAGACGGCACGGTGATGCTCACGGGCTCTCAGATCTCCATTCCTACGGAGGCAGGGACAGCGATCGCTTCGGGACGCTTAACAACCGCGAGTGCTGAGTCCCAGGGGTCTCAGATTAATATCTTGGGCGATCGCATTGGCGTTCTGGACGCTACCCTCAATGCTTCAGGGCCCACGGCGGGGCAGGTGCGTATCGGCGGTGGCTACCAGGGCAATGATCCCATACCCAATGCCCAAACGACGGTGGTTAATGACGGTACGCGTATTCGTGCGAATGCCCTAACGCCCCAAGCCGAAGGGGGTGAGGTGGTGATCTGGTCAGACGGTACCACCAGTTTTGCCGGACGAATTCTCTCGCGAGGGGGAAACGGTGGGCAGGGTGGCTCGGTGGAAATCTCAGGACGGGAGTCCTTGCTGTTCCGTGGCCTGGTGAACACCCGCACCCCCAACGGCACCCCCGGCACTCTGCTGCTAGATCCAGACAATATTCTGATCGTAGCTGGAGACGGCCCAGCTCCTGATGACGATCAACTGGCTGATCAACAAATTCTGGCGGGTGATACGCCCGGCAGCACCTTCACCATTTCCCAAGCGGCGCTAGAAAATGCTTTGCAGAATGCCGATACGATTCTGGAAGCGACCAATGATATTCGCATCGAACCCCTCAATGGCGGTGAGTTGCTCGGTACGTCCCTGGGTTACTCCCTCACCTTCATCGCTGATTCTGACAACAGCGGTGTGGGCACCTTCCGCATGAGTCGTAACGATACTATTTCCACCATCGGCGGCGATATTAATATTTCTGCCGCGCGCATCATTGCGGGAAATCTCAACACCAATAATGATTTTGGGGTGGGCGGAACAGTTGATTTAATGGCCGGAGACTCCATTTTGGCTGGCAACATCTCAACCTCAGGCGAGTTTGCCGATTCTGGGGATGTACGCATGATGGCTGGCGGCGATATTCAAGTGGGTGGAATCGACACCTTTCCCATCAGTGAGGTCGGTGAGGTGGCTGGGTCAGTCACCATTCTCAGCGTCAACGATCCTGACAATCCCACCGTGGATATTCGCGCCCTGCCCAATCTCAACAGTGCGACCAATCCTGCTGGGGATGTCACGGTTGAATACATCGATGCATCGAGCTTTTTTGGACAAGGGGGCGATGTCACCCTCACGGGCGATCGCGTCTTGATTACAGGACGGACGTTTAATGAAGGGGGTGCGCCCAGTATTGATACCAGGGGCGATACTATCTTTGCCCCGACTGAACCCACTGAACCTGGCCCCATTGAACCTGGCCCCATTGGCCCCGTCCTTCCCATGCCCGTTGGCGATAGTAGTGGTCAGGTACGCATTACCCATGCGGGTGGCCCCGATAATGTGCCCTTTACCGTGGGGGATGTGTCTAACCTCAACGGTACGGCGTTTGATATTGTGACCGGCATGGTGACACTTACGGAGGGGACGGCCAATAGTGTATTTCCTGTCCCTGTGACCGGGGAGAATGTACGTACGTTTAATAACATCAGTGGTGATGAACGCATTCGCATTACTGGGGTGAATGCAGCGCCTACGCTAACGGCGATCGCCACCCCGATTGAGACCGATATCGACCAGCCTATTCGCCTGACCTATGAAGATTTGCAACTGCTGGTGAGCGATCGTAACAATGACAACACCGTTGTGCGATTAGTGGCAGTGCTTGGGGAACTACGGCGCAACGGCGTACTCCTCGCTCCCGGTGATATTATTTTCCCCGGTGACGAGCTAGATTACACCCCACCAGCAGGTGAAACGGGGCTGATTGCCGATGCTATTACCCTGAGTGCTGGAGATTTCAATCAGGGCGTTCCCATTTTGGCGGAATCTGACCCCGTGGCGATCGCGGTTAACATCCAAGTCGAGGAACCACCGGAACCACCGGAGCCGCCCGAACCGCCGGAACCACCGGAACCGCCTGAGCCGCCTGAGCCGCCGGAACCACCTGAGCCGCCTGAGCCGCCGGAACCACCGGAGCCGCCGGAACCGCCCGAACCACCGGAGATCACGCTGCCACCGGGTGCGATCTGTCCACCGTTCTGTGGGACAGAACCACCTGAACAGGCACAGCCGCCCTTGCCCAGTGAAAGCCCAATTCCCATCGCCACCATCGATGAAGGGCAAATCGTGCTGCAAACCATTGAGGAAGAAACCGGGATTAAGCCTGCCATCCTCTATGTAGACTTCGTGCCCCGAACGCTAACGCTACCCCATGACTTTAATGCGCTCGAAACAAGTACCACCGGGGACATCGCCGATCATTTAGATCGCTTCATTGAACCAACTCTACGGGTGGTACCAGAATCCAGTCCTGACGATATCTTAGAACTGCTGCTGGTAACCTCATCCGGGAGCCCTGTGCGGGTGACGGTGCCTGGCGTAACACGCCAACAGGTGCAAGATATGGCCGACTCGATGCGCCAACAGATCACCAATCGCCTGAGTCGTCCTGAGCAATACCTGCCGCCTTCCCAACAGCTTTACACCTGGCTGATCACGCCAATCTTGGCGGATCTGCAGGAGCAGGAGGTGGAAAATCTGGTCTTCATCATGACTGCGGGATTGCGATCGCTCCCCGTTGCGGCGCTCCATGATGGCAATCAGTTCCTGGTGGAGCAGTACAGCATTGGTCTGATGCCCAGTCTCAGCCTGACGGATACTCGCTATGTGGATATTCGTGACACGTCGGTGTTGGCCATGGGAGCCTCGGAGTTTACTGATCAACTGCCCCTTCCAGGGGTGCCCTTAGAGGTGCAGGGAATCACCGAGGAGCTGTGGCGAGGGCAAACCTTCTTGAATGAGTCTTTCACGTCGGAAAATCTGCGGTTTCAGCGATCGCAAACCCCCTATGGCATTGTTCATCTGGCTACCCACGGCGAATTTAAGCCGGGCAACCTGGCCAATTCCTATATTCAACTGTGGGATCGGCAGCTTAGCCTGAGCGATATTCGTCAACTGGGGCTCGACAGTCCGGCTGCGGAACTGCTGGTGCTCAGCGCCTGCCGCACCGCCTTGGGGGATGAAACGGCGGAACTGGGCTTTGCTGGCTCTGCAGTGCAGGCTGGGGTGAAGTCGGTGTTGGCTAGCCTTTGGTATGTGAGCGATCGCGCCACCCTTGTCTTTATGCGTGAGTTTTATACTCAACTGCGCACGGCTCCCGTCAAATCCCATGCGTTGCAAGCCGCCCAACAAGCAATGATCCAAGGGGATTGGCAGGTTGAAGAAGGAGAGTTGGTAGACAGGGAGGGCGATCGCTTGATTCTGCCGCCCTCATTAGCCTTTGATGGCAGTGGAGACGATCTATCCCATCCCTTTTACTGGGCAGCTTTCACCATGGTGGGTAATCCTTGGTAGGACGAGAGTATAGGACTGGTAGGACTGGCTACACTAGTACAACCAAGGTTCTTAGGTCGGACTTCGCCGACTTAGACTATATAGCTGTGGTTTCAATCACCTGGCTTTTACAAACGCCATGATATTTCCACCCCTTTGTCTAGAAGACAAGGGGGTGGAAGTTAAGGCAGCGTGATGCGGGTATTGAAAGATCTGGTGTAGAACAACGGTTTGATGCGCCTGAAATCGTCTGAACTTGTTGCAATGTATACGATTTCACCCAAGTGTTGAGTACCCAAATGGGTAAGTCAAGACGACATGATGCGGTTGACGGCGGTCAGGTATATACTTAGAGCGCAAGCTTTTCCAGGCAATATAACGGGTTTTCTCACTACGTAAATTCCCTCAGTAAACAACCGTACAATGTAGTCGTACCTGTCTTAAGCTGCTTGCTGAATGTTGGGTCAGGTGAAGGCGATCGCTCAGATGATTGGATGAAAGAATCAAGATTGCAGCCACTGGGAGCATGAAGCTTTCAGCTTATTTCCTATTCAGATTCCTTCGTCTGTTCAACCTGCGCCACCGTCATTGAACTCACCTGCCAATTTGCTTCAAGACCATCAGGCAAAAGGGCCTGGTTCGTAGCCTAGTTCGCATCATGTCGCTCGTCGTCACATATCCGGTCTACTATCACAAGGTGGTTCATCATGGCTCAAAAACTGGGACAGGAGCGATCGCTCTCTCAAGTAGGTGTGATCACGGTTATGGGATTGCTATGGGTGTCGCTGCCCGTGCAGGCTCAGGTGACACCAGGTCAGGATGAACTGGGGACAGAGGTGCAACAACGGGGCGATCGCTTCCTGATCCAAGGCGGCACCTTGTCTGGCAATGGTGAAAACCTGTTCCATAGCTTTGAAGACTTTGGGCTGTCGCCAGGGCAGTTAGCCAACTTTCGCACCGATGCCGAGGTACAGACCATTCTGGGTCGAGTCGTAGGCGGTAATCCGTCGCTGATTGACGGTTTGATTCGGGTGACAGGCAGCAATGCCGACCTAGTGTTGATGAACCCAGCGGGCATCTTGTTGGGTGCCAATGCCCGTCTAGACGTTCCGGCATCGTTCACTGCTACGAGTGCCGATCGCATCACCTTCGGCGATCGCTTCTTCAGCAGCACTGAGAGTAGTGAGTATCAAACCTTGCTAGGACAACCCGATGGCTTCACCTTCCGATTGAGTGAGCCGGGAGCGATCGTCAACGCGGGGCGGCTGCGAGTGGATCCAGGCGCATCGATTACCCTCCTGGGCGGCACCGTGGTGAATACGGGCACGCTGATCGCCCCGGGTGGCACCATCACCCTGGCGGCGGTGGAGGGCGAGCAGTATGTGCGCCTTCAATCCGAGGGCATGCTCCTCAGTCTTGACCTAGCAGCGGCTCCGACGGCGTCCGGCAGCCTACCGCTGAGCGCTCCCTCTTTGCCAGAACTGCTGACCCGCCCCGGTCTACGCCATGCCACCGGCGTGCAGGTGAATCCAGACGGTACGGTGGTGCTCACCGGCTCTCAGATCTCCATTCCTACGGAGGCAGGGACAGCGATCGCTTCGGGACGGTTGGCAACTGCGAGTATCGAGTCCCAGGGGTCTCAGATTAATATCTTGGGCGATCGCATTGGTGTGATTGACGCCACCCTCAACGTTTCAGGGGCTACGGCGGGACAGGTGCGTATCGGCGGCGGCTACCAGGGCAATGATCCCATACCCAATGCCCAAACGACGGTGGTCAATGACGGTACCAGTATTCGTGCCAATGCTTTCACCTCCCAAGCCGAAGGAGGCGAGGTGGTGATCTGGTCAGACGGTGAGACCAGTTTTTCTGGGCGGATCATGGCCCGAGGGGGAGAGGGTGGCCGGGGTGGCTCGGTGGAAATCTCAGGGCGGGAGTCCCTACGGTTCCGTGGACAGGTGAATACCCTCACTCCCCATGGCACCCCTGGCACCCTGCTGCTGGATCCAGAAAACATCCTGATCGTAGCCGGAGATGGCCCAGCTCCTGATGACGATCAACTAGCGGATCAACAAATCCTGGCGGGTGATGCGCCCGGCAGCACCTTCACCATTTCCCAAGCGGCGTTAGAAAATGCGCTGCAGAATGCCGATACGATTCTGGAAGCAACGAACAACATTCGCATTGAGCCGCTGAATGGCCGTAGGCTCAGCGGCAGTTCTCTGGGTACCTCCCTCACCTTCATTGCTGATTCAGACAACAGCGGTGGGGGTACCTTCCGCATGAACCGCAATGACACGATCGCTACCTTGGGCGGTGATATCACTATTTCTGCAGCGAGCATCATTGCAGGAACTTTCGATACGACTCGTGACTTCGGGGGCAGCGGAACGATCGAATTAAGGGCCGAGAACTCCATTCAAACCAGCGACATTAAGACAGGCAGTATTTTCAGTAACGCTGGGGATGTGCGCATCATTGCTGGGGGAGATATTCGAACTGGCGGCATCGATACGTCGTTCAGGTCTAGCGGGAGCGGTGATGCGGCTGGGTCGGTGACGATTCTCAGCATCAACGATCCCAGCGTAGATATTCGCACGTTGTCTAGCTCCGATAGTGCGACCAATCCTGCTGGCAATGTCACGGTTGAATATATTGATGCATCGAGCTTTTTTGGCCGAGGGGGGGATGTGATCCTCACGGGCGATCGCGTCTTGATTACGGGGACGGTGAGTGAAGAGGGTACGCCTAGTATCGATACAAGTGGTGCCATCTCTGAGACCAGCCGCACCAGGCGGGTTGTGGACGAAAGTGGTCAGATCCAAATTACCCATTCGGGCGGCATCAACGATGTGCCTTTTACGGTGGGCGATGTGTCTGGGCTGAACGGCACGGCGTCTGATATTGTGGCTGGCACCGTGACCCTCACCGGGGGGAGAGCCAATAGCGTATTTCCTGTGCCTGTGATTGGAGAAAGGATCCGCACGTTTAATGACGCCAACGGTGATGAACGCATTCGCATTACTGGGGTGAATGAAGCACCCATCCTAAGAAGGAATGCCCGATCGTTTGAGCGCGATCAGTCGGACAGACGTGTCCCTGATGAGGTGGCGGACGTGCGGGTGCCCGATAGCAACAGTGACGTTGTCGCTACGTTGAATGAGGGGCAGATTGCCTTGCAAATCATTGAGGAAGAAGCCGGTGTCAAGCCTGCCATCCTCTATGTGGACTTTGTGCCCCAAACGCTAACGCTACGCCATGACTTTAACTCAATAGAAACAGCCATGAGTGGGGATGTTGCCGATCATCTAGATCGCTTCATAGATGCGCCGCTGCGGGTGATACCGGAACCTAGTCCTGACGATATCCTAGAACTGCTGCTCGTCATACCATCCGGGGATCCCATTCGGGTACCGGTGCCTGGCGTAACGCGTAAACAGGTGCAAGATATGGCCGACTCGATGCGCATGGAGATTACCAATCCCCGGAGTCGTCCTGAGCAATACCTGCCGCCTTCCCAACAGCTTTACACCTGGCTGATCACGCCGATCTTGGCGGATCTGCAGGAGCAGGAGGTGGAAAATCTTGCCTTTGTCATGACTGCGGGATTGCGATCGCTCCCCGTTGCGGCGCTCCATGATGGCAATCAGTTCCTGGTGGAGCAGTACAGTCTGGGTCTGATGCCCAGTCTCAGCCTCACAGATACTCGCTATGTGAACATTCGTGACACGTCGGTGTTGGCTATGGGAGCCTCAGAGTTCACCGATCAACTGCCCTTGCCGGCCGTTCCGTTGGAGGTGCAGGGGATCACCGAGGAGCTGTGGCGAGGACAAACCTTCTTAAATGAGGCGTTCACGCTAGATAATCTGCGGTTCCAGCGATCGCAAACCCCCTATGGCATTGTTCATCTGGCTACCCACGGCGAATTTAAGTCGGGCAGCCTGGACAATTCCTATATTCAACTGTGGGATCAGCGGCTGAGCCTGAGCGATATTCGTCAACTGGGGCTCGACAGTCCGGCAACGGAACTGCTGGTGCTCAGCGCCTGCCGCACCGCCTTGGGGGATGAAACGGCGGAACTGGGCTTTGCTGGCTCTGCGGTGCAGGCTGGGGTGAAGTCGGTGTTGGCTAGCCTTTGGTATGTGAGCGATCGCGCCACCCTTGTCTTTATGCGTGAGTTTTACACTCAACTGCGCACGGCTCCTATTAAATCCAATGCGTTGCAGTCCGCCCAACAGGCAATGCTCCGGGGCGACTGGCAGGTTGAAGAAGGACAGTTGGTCGATCGGAATGGCGATCGCCTGATCTTGCCGTCCTCTTTGGTCTTCGACGGTAGCGGAGAGAATCTATCCCATCCCTTTTACTGGGCAGCTTTCACCATGGTGGGTAATCCTTGGTAGACCCAGATCGGAGCAATGATCGCCCTATCGTTATGGCGTACTCTCAACGGTAGCGGTGCTAAACAGCACTTGACCATTCCGAACCGCAGCCAGATCAATTTCTAGCGGCCCTGGTGTAGAAATAGTGGTGGCAGCCACGGCGCGAATTTCAATGGGAACGCTGTATTGCCGGAGTTGCTGAAAGAAAGCGATCGCTGCCTCCGATCGCCCCCCAGCAATCGTGATCGTTTCGGCCAAGATCCCAGCCTGGCGGCCTTGAAAGCGGCTGGCGGAAATTAATAATTCGTACTGTTCAACCAGTTCAGCATTGGTGAGCTCCGATGGATTCACGGAGACCGACGCGATCACGTCTCCCTGCTGAAAAATCACTCGGTTGACGGCGGCGACAGCATAGACCTGAACACAGGCTTCTCCAGCCAAAACGCAGGGTTCACCCACCACATAATTGCCGGCTGAAAAGACTCGGACAATATATTCACGGCCGTCTTGAATTTGTTCCTTGATTTGCTCAACCTGCGCCACCGTAATTTGAATCACCTGATCTTGCTCAACGGCGAGGATATCCGGCAGAATGGCACGGGTTGCCACGCGATTGGCTTCATTGAGCAAACGGTTGACAGCCTCAGTGGCTAGGTCAGGATTTTGCAAACGCACTCCGCTAGAGGCTAGGGGCTCATTGCGTAGGAGAGCCACATTCCCTTGGCGCAACCCCAGAAACTCTCGCTCTAAAACGGTAATATCGCTCTGGAGTTCAGCCTGTTCCTGCTCTAAGGCTGATAGACGGGTTTCTCGTTCGGCGATCGCAGCATCCCGTTGAGCGATCGCGGCATCCCGTTCGGCTAGCTCTAGCTCTCGGTTAGCCAAAAGCTGG
>DATNRH010001201.1 GCA_036703605.1 Candidatus Obscuribacterales bacterium
AGAGTGCATTTGGGAGAGCATGTCCGGGGTTAGTAGTGGCCCATGATCCGGCGCGCATGTCGAGAGTGGAGAATCCAACCCAGCGGTTTGGTAAGGTCATCAGATGGGTTGATGATACCAGGGATGTAGTGCATGACGATATCGCCAGCGTCCTTCCAATCTTGGATGGCGAAGTGCTGAATGTCGATGTGCCGGGAGCGTTCGGTAGGTACTCGGGCATTGATCATGTTGATGGCAGACTTGTTATCCTCATAGATGGGAGTTGGACCAGGTGGGGGAAAACCCAGTTCGGTCATGATCGCACGTAGGTACTTGGCATGTTTGGAAGCGGCGACTGCAGCGAGAAATTCAGCTTCGGTGGAGCTTGTGGCAGTAATAGACTGCGTTTTACATCGGTAGGAGATGGCGCCACCAGAGAGGAGAAAGGCATAGCCGGTAGTTGAGCGGCGATTACGTAGGTCATTGGCATGGGCAGCGTCGACATAGCCGGCCATTTCGAGCGGATGGGCAGCTGAAGGGAAGTCCGGCAAGTCGGCAGGATGTAGTAGGCGCGTATGCGGTGAATTTGGCAGCTGGGGGTCACGAGTGTTCTTGCGGTAAGTGATGCCCCATTCCTTGGTTTGTCGAAGGTACTTGGCAACCTTTTTAAGCAAGGTATAGTGGATATCATGGGGGTTGATGGAGAACTTGCTAAGAGTGACGGCGGCGTAGCCAATATCAGGACGGCAGGTCACGTAGGCATACAGGAGTTCACCAAGTAGCGTTCTGTAGGCGAAGCCATGTTTGGCGGCAAGGGCAGAATGTTCAGGGGTTCCTTCCAAGGGGCCGGTGTGCTGATACATCGTATTAATCGCGTCGGCAGGGAGCGGAGTGACTTGCTTGCATGGATAGGATTCGGCGGGTGTATCCCATCCGTGGGTTTTCATGACACGGTCGATATACTTGCGACCAGAGAGGACAATGGAGTCATCGTATTGCTGTACGTCAATCCCGTTGAAGTCATCGAGG
>DATNRH010001202.1 GCA_036703605.1 Candidatus Obscuribacterales bacterium
CCAGAGCCTATCGTGCCATTCAGCATAAGTTACCTGTTATGACTGGCCTGGCACGGGGGGGATGGTCAAAGGATTCAACTGCTCATCAATGGTTTCATTCGTTTGATGTGCTTTTTGTCTTGGAACAAGAACCAGATTTCAGTAATCGAATCATTTTAAGTTCAGAGCATGATCAGCTTGGGCGGTTGAAAGCTGAGCTTCACTGGCAGATGTCAGATAGGATGTTGCAAAGTGTGGTGCGATCGCAAGACCTCCTTGCAAGGGCGATCGCCCAAGTGGGTCTGGGGACATTACACCTTTTGCGTGACTTAGACAACTTACCCGTTTTTGAGAGTATGGGATCACACCATCACATGGGCACAACGCGGATGCATCCCAACCCACGTCAAGGCGTTGTTGATGAAAACTGCCGAGTTCATGGCATTGATAACTTGTATATTGCGAGTAGTGCTGTGTTTCCAACGGGAGGGTATGCTAACCCAACCTTAACAATTGTGGCACTGGCATTACGCCTGGCTGACCAGATTAAGGTTCAGTATTGAAAGATGGCCTAATTTGTTTGACGGTTGACTCGATCTCGCCCGAGCCTACAGAGATGCCCTCAGCGTGGTAGTAGGCATAGTTGACGATGCGGTGCCGATGGTTGGCCAAATACGCGATAAACCGGTCTACTCGCTCATGGGATCAGTCCTCAAACTGCCGCACCGCGGCCTCGACATCCCCACGCCAGAGACACGATTCTACAGCGTCTAACCGCTGCTGTGAGCCACCGACCTTGCCCAGATTCTCCATGAGATGATACCAGTCTAGAATCTCAAGCCGCTGCACCGACGGCTCGATCTGGGCAACCAAGTTCCAAATCCCGTCGTGGCCATCGCCCAAGCGCACGAGCGGTGACGCTAACGGCTGCTGGTTAACCCAGGTCACCAGCGCATCATTGGCCTTGAAGAATGCGGCAACGCAGCACTGGTGAAGGTTGATAGCCTTGTATTCACGCCACTCACTCGGTTGGCCTTCAGGGGTTCGTAAGCGCACCTTACCCCCATCGAGGCTCATCTCTTTGACCCCGCCATCGACCTGCTCATCTGGAAACTCCTGGCGGTGCACCAACCGCTGCTGAGTGCTCTTGGAGACTGCTATACCGGTGAGCACAGCAATATCCTCAGCGGCATGCTCGTAGGCCTCGTTAGCACTCAGCAGCAAGCAACATCGCTCTAGCTGAGGACTCCAGTGGGTGCGGGCTTTGAGACCCAGCCGGTGCCCTTGCTGTTCAATGAGGCTTAATCGGCCAATGATGCTGGTGACGGTTCGCTGTCGCCCCCGAGTTGTGCCGCTGCTTGTGCGGATAAAAAATGGCCGAGAGCTAGGCCCACATGCTCCAGCAAATGACCACGGACGGCGGTTTCGATGCCTTCCAAGGTCTTCACGGCCTCGGGGTCGGTTTCTTCCTACAGCAAGGCCGCTAACTCGTCGGTGAGCGCCTTGAGGCGGGCTTGTTTACAGTCATCCATAGGAAGCGGTGAAGATTACGATGCTCTCACCGTAGCGCTCATGCCGTCTCGTGAGGATAAGCATTAGTGCTCGTTACATAACTGGGATGCACCCGGTGGAATGCTGATTGTTAGCGTCCCTACAGTGGCATTATTAAACGCCACTAAGAGGGTGTTTGAAAAGTCGGATGGAGTCAAAAATCATGCCAACCGCCTCAGAAGGGTGGTGGCGTAGCGATCGCTCGACTTCAGCAGATGTGGTCAAGGGCCCTGACGGCGAGCAACATCCGCTATTGCTTCTATCCTGCTGTCTGCGATGCCAGCATCCCCTTCAACTACCGAGTCAATAGGCAACCGGTGAGAGCGATCGCTCTCACCAGTGTGACGAGGGAAGACGTCGACTAGACCAAGTCATTGGTCGTCCGTCCGTTGGCTCATGTGTGGCGCAACGGCTGAGCTGCTTGAGCCGTTGTTCCTGTTCGAGGATGTTGTTTGGGTAGTCCCACTGACCAACCGTTAACGTGCGAGAAATAACAGCCGAGTCGAGTTTGAGTGGCGTCCTATCGAGCTCTGCACAGGCAGCGATTCAAGTTGGGACGAGATCGCAGCCAGGTGGATCCGAAGCGTCACCCTGTCATCCATGATCGCATGAGCGTTTTGTGTGGTTGTGTCCGCTGACCGATGCAGCGATCGCCACCCGCAGTGTTGAGTCGTTAGATGAATGAGAAGCTCTCACGTCTCATCGGTGCTGGGTGTTGCTGGAACGTCCACTTGGCAGGTTGTGGAGGATGTTGTCATGCTGGTTAGTTATTAGAAATAATATGTAAGTCAACTTGAGGCAAGTCCCGCATCAATCGCTGTACAATTGAACCTTTCAATAAAAGGTGAAATCGAGAACGGCGAGTTTCACCTAAAACAATTTGTGTGATACGCTCTTGGGCTGATATGTCAGCGATCGTACTTACAATATCTGAAGATTCTCTTCTAACAAATTCTCCCTCACACTCTTGACATAGGCGTTTGCAGGTTTCGATATGCAGCGCCTCTGGTTTCGATAAAAATTTACCTGCAGGTGCAACAAATAATACAAATAATCGACCATTCATTTG
>DATNRH010001203.1 GCA_036703605.1 Candidatus Obscuribacterales bacterium
GTCGGAGACCATCAAACATTCGTAGCCGCGATCGTTGGCATCGCGCATGGTGGTGTGAACACAGACATCAGTGGTGATGCCCGTGAGAATGATATTTTGGACACCTTGGCGGGATAGGATGAGGTCTAAATCCGTGGCATAGAAAGAACCTTTACCGGGTTTATCAATCACCACCTCTCCTGGCAGCGGCGCTAGTTCAGGAATGATATCCCAGCCCGGCTCTCCCCGCACCAGAATTTTGCCACAGGGGCCCGGATCGCCAATGCCCGCACCAATCTGCTGCGATCGCCATCGTTTATTGGCCGGCAGATCAGATAGATCAGGACGATGCCCTTCGCGGGTATGGATAATATGAAATCCCTTCTCCCGCATCACCGACAAAAGCCGTTTAATCGGTTCAATCGGCGCACGGGTCAGAGACAAGTCATAGCCCATCTTATCCACATAACCACCTTCTCCACAGAAGTCGGTCTGCATATCAATGATAATCAGCGCCGTATTCTCAGGACGCAGATCGCCGTTGTAGGGATAAGGATAGGGATCAGCCGTTACAAACGTACCCATGGTTAATGCTCCCTACGCAGTTGCCGTTTCAGATGGCAGTTCTTCACCCCGATAGAGGCGGGTGGGTGCCTCAAAGCCACAGGAGGTGCCGTCGGTATGAACCACCTCATCCTCCCAAGGCAAACGATAGGAGCCGTCTACCAAATCTTTCATGTAGGTGTAGGGACAGTCTTGGGCTCCGCCTTTCACCGCCACATAACCTCGATGGCCAAATTGGTAGATATTATTTTCGACACTCCAATGTCGCCGCGCCTCTCGAACTAAGTCAGGGCGAAATTCCGCCGTGATAATTTCATCTGGGCGATGGCTACCCATCACCAAGGGGGTACCGTCATAGTTGACCATCATCCCTTCGCCCATAGAATCGAAGGTGCCGTCGGTGCCGCACATACAAACCGATGCGGTATACATGAGGTTACAGAAAGCATTAGCTTGGTTGGTAATCTGCCAACTGTGGCGGATGGGAGCCGTATAGCCCGCTGTGCGAATCATAATCTCCGCACCTTTGTAGGCACATTCCCGGGCCATTTCAGGGAACATACCGTCATGGCAGATAATTAACGCCAGGGTGCTGCCGTTGGGGCCTTCACAGACAGGGATGCCAATATTTCCTGGTTCCCAGGGTTCCACAGGCACCCAAGGATGCAGCTTACGATAGTAGAGCTTGATCTGCCCTTGGTCATCAATAATTAAGCCGCTGTTGTAGGGATTTCCATGGGGGTTGTATTCCATGATCGAAAAACAGCCCCAGATCTGATGGGTGATGCAGGCTTGCTGAAATGCCGCTACTTCTGGCCCATCGAGCCGACACATGATCTCTGGATTGGTATCCATGGATAGCCCATGCAGGGCATATTCAGGAAAGACCACGAGATCCATGGTAGGCATATTGCGTCGAGCCTTCGCAACCAAGTCGCAAATTCGCTGGGTTTGGGCCGCCAGATCCGCCGGCGTCACCACCGTAGGCAACTGTAATTGCACCATTCCCATCACGACACCGTTGGGCGATTTATTGAGACCGCCTAATCCGCTCATGGTTAGATCTCCTTTACTGCAGGCTGTACTGACTATACTTGACTGAATCTATAGGTCACACCATGAAAGGTGTCACGATCGTTGAATTATCTGTAGGTGCATCAGATAGGTCGTTACTTGACCCAACCGACAGATTTTCTCCCTAGCGATCGCTCCCTAGGGCTCCCGGAACGCCGGTCATGGTGCGGGTGGGGGAACAGGTGATCACCATAATCACCAAGGTCAACACATAGGGGGCAGCGTTAAACAAGTAATAGCCTTGGGTAATCCCCACGGATTGCAGAGCCGGGCCAAGGGCCTGAGCACCGCCAAAGAGCAGCGAGGCCCAGAGACACTGCATGGGCTGCCAACGGGCAAAAATCACCAAGGCTACGGCCATGAGGCCCTGACCGCTAGACACCAACTCTGTCCATACACCAGGGTAGTACAGCGAGAGAGACGCGCCGCCAATGCCTGCTAGGAAACTGCCTGCCACAATGCTGAGCATTCGCACCTTGAAGATCGAGACGCCCATGGCTAACGCCGCATCAGGACTATCGCCCACCGCTCGGATAAAGAGCCCCCAGCGGGTCGAGCGAAAGAACCAGGTCATCAGGGGAGCGATCGCCA
>DATNRH010001204.1 GCA_036703605.1 Candidatus Obscuribacterales bacterium
TCGATCCGGAGGATGCAGCGTCCAGGCGTTGATGGGTGCAGGCTGAAAGGTCAGCCGGTAGGTTTTACCGCCTCTACTGTGAACGAGCCAAACGGCCTGCCGAGGCAGCTTTTGCAGACGATAGGAGCCTTGCCCTGGCTCTGCCAGCGCTGCTCGAATGCGTTTGATATCGGCCATAACTCGTTGCCCTTGGCTCACGCGACTGTCCTTCCTGATACGTCAATGCGGTGCAGTTGATGCCACCCTAGCCAGGAGCGATTCGCCAAAACAGAGCACGGTGATATTGACAATGTTGGGTTAGGTGTGCTCGTCTTCCTGCTCAGTGGCGCAGAGAGCCTGCCGCAGGTCTGCTGGAATCTGGTCAAAGTTGTCGAGCAAAAAATCCATTAGGGCTAGATGGCGCAGGTCTACCGGGGTGGGGCGACGATAGCTGCGGCCCTTACGGAACCAGCCCCGCACTGTCGAGACCGACCGGGAACAGATCGCGGCCATGTCTTCCTGGCTGACCTGCCACTTGGCGTAAAACCGCTGGGGCGTCATGCCCAGTTGGCAGTAGCTGTACCGCTCGATTAGGCGCTGCTCGCGGGGAGAAAGGGGACGGGGATTCATCGGGCGGCCTCCTGATCAGAAGGTTCGAGGTCATCTTCCCAGGCGATGTCGGCTCTGACCCAGGCAGCACTGGGGGAAGCAGGATCGAGCCAGATCAGGTAGCGCCATTGCCAGCGGCGGCTGTGGGGGGCATAGCCATAGAACCGGCCCATGACCAGGCCCCAATCAGTCTCGTTGCCATAGGGAATCCAACGAAGGCGATCGCCCAGGTGAAAGCGCGGCATTTCGACCTGGAGGAAGGCAGCAGGTAAATCAGGTGCTGACGGGAGGTGCAAGTGGCCAAGATTAAGGGCACACCCGAAGGTTCGATGGATGATCTGAAGCGGGCGCGATCGCTTGCGTGGGAAAGATTGAGCCATCGGAAAGACACCTTTTGAACCAGCAACCGTGATTTCTTAAGACCAGTCTAATCCACTCTAATCTAGAGTAGATTACCCTTGTTCGCAACACTTCACTTAGGCTTGCTCTAGAGCTAAATAGAGTGGCT
>DATNRH010001205.1 GCA_036703605.1 Candidatus Obscuribacterales bacterium
CAGGAAAATTCAGCGCAGCGGGATCTCCAAAAGGAAGTCTTGGCTCATATAGAAGTGCAGGGGTGGCTGGATGAAGAAGATGGCCCTGCCGCGAGCAGGGATGCCGGCTGGCCGGCCGCTTCCGATGTCCCCCAATGGCCCTGTTCCAGAGTATGGATCTGGTGCTGCGCCTGCAGTAGTGGGGATGTCTAGAAGGGGCTGATGGCCATGCGAACCTCAACCGGATGAGCGGGATGCAGAGGGTATTTTGAGCCGATCATCGGCCCTAATAGCCCTCATCACCCACCGGGCCTCTCCTACTGTGTACCTTCTTTTAGGCCCTGTTCCGCCCCGGGGGTCCCGCTTGCGCGCCGCGATTCTCTCCTAATCCTCCCCCCATTCTTTTCTGATTCTGGCCGCGTTGCGGCGAGTCGCTCAGGATCGGTGGGCCGGGGTTTTGCCGGGGAGAAGGCCACCTCCAGGGAGGCGATTGGCGCGGAGGAGGCGCTAGGGGGCCTATATAGGATTGTGCTAAATTCTGACGCCTTGAGGGTGTGCGTTGACTGCTCATTCTCAACTGCACTGCTATAATGAAAGACTTAAAGAGAGGTGCAATATGACCACGAAAACTAAAACCGTTCGAAAATTCAGTCGTGCTCGTCTTATCCGAGCGGTTGCCAGTTCTACTTCGGTTGAAACCCGGGAGCCTATCACGGTGATTGAAGCCCAGTTGGTCGCTGACGAGAGCAAGGCTGGTAAGTTCAGTCACCTTCAGCTGGCGACGTAGAACTGCGTTCGAGAGTGTCATTGATGAGCCGCTCAATGTGTTGGTAGTCATCAGTGGCACCGGCTTGTATCGATTTGAAGTAAAACTCCTGGTTTTCAGTAAATAAGGTGTAGTCGAGCGGCTCCCTTCCTGCCATCGCAACCATCACATCCATCAATAAGCGTGATATCCGGCCGTTCCCTTCTCTGAACGGGTGAATCTGAGTAAATTCGACATGACTTCTGGCTAAGTGCTTCACCAACTTCTCCTTGGTCAGATCGCTCAATGTCTCCAAATTCAGCAGGTAGTCGGCTTCGAACTGATCGACCAGGCCTGGCAGATACCTCGCGCCGGCGAATGTGAAATCCCCTTTAGACATGTTGACGCCTCTCAGGCAGCC
>DATNRH010001206.1 GCA_036703605.1 Candidatus Obscuribacterales bacterium
GGGGGCGGAGACCTTAGAGCGCGAGCAGTAGAGCAAACTTCGCCTCCTAGCGTAGCTTTGAGTTCCACAGTTCCTTGAGCTCCGGCCTTGCCACCAACTTGGATGTACCTGTGTGTTAGAATGCAGCATTGCGGAAGCCGCCAGCTATCAATTGTGAACCGGCAATTGAAGAGCAGGGAAGAGGAAGGGGTCTTACCATTGGCAGCTGCTGCAGCGTGGAAGCTCCACTACAGAAGCGGATGGTGCAAAAAAGCCACCATCGTCGTCGCAGTAGTCGTGTGTGCTGCCATAGCAGCCATTGTACACAGCCAGTACAGTGTCAAAGGTTGTGCCCGGCCAGTCCGTGCTCAGGTAGTACACATCGAAAGAGGGCTTAAATGGTTAGACAGAGACCAGCGAGATTACGCCCTTTCCCCCTTCACCCTCCCAGATCGAAGTTCAGAAGTCTGGGATTGACTTCAGTATGTCCGCGTACCTGGCGCCAAGAGAACCACCAGGTATTGCCAGTCGTAATGCAAGTATTGTTAACAACAGGCCAGCCAGCGTCGGTGCCAAGAATCGTCGAGGTCTGAAATTTCAACATTGGTGCTTGGAGAGAAAACGGGTGCGGTGTTGCCCCCCCCCCCCCTTGCCCTCTATCCCTCCCCTGCCGCCTTCGCCGCCCTCTGGCCCGCGGCGCTACCCGCCGCCCGCTCCCCCTTGCTACCCCGTTCCTTGCAGCCGTACCGTGCTACCGAGGAGAGTGCCTGTAGGGCAGAGCTTGCCCGGTTCCGAGATGATGAAGCCGTAGTCGCCGTAGTACGAAGATGAGGAAGATTGCCCGCCTATGCGAAGGTAATAAGCCCCAGCGTTGCCAACTGTGGTGAAGTCAAGCCGGGAAGTTGTGCCCTCTGAGTTTGAGCCGTAGCTCGCACATGCACTGTACAACTAGGGGTTAGGCATAAATTAGAGTGTAGGAAACAGGCTAGACTTTGGATAGCGTTTTGTTTAAGTAATAGGTAGAGTTGTGCCT
>DATNRH010001207.1 GCA_036703605.1 Candidatus Obscuribacterales bacterium
GACCTTACCAAGCTGAACGCAGCGCCATTGTCATCTCGTAAACATTGGGAGAATGTGAGAGACAGTGGAAGCTACGTAGTTGGGTTTCTCGTCTTTGGCCTTGCGTTACACCCTGAGGACGATAACCAAGGCTGTGCCTACAACTTGCAGCGACATACTTGGTACTCCGAAGAAACGCGGGGACCGTGGCGATTGGCAATGTGAATGCTTTTAGAGTACACGTCCAACTAGCTTAGCGGTGAAGGTTTCAGGACTCAGGAGGCTGTGGAAAACATACCACCAACAGGCTGACCTTGAGGGTTGCGTCCCTATCCCGCCGTGTCACACCTGTCAAGTTTGGGCACTCCCAGCTGGGATGCCCAACAAGGTTTATCGAGCGAATCAAGAGTTTCAAGAGCCTAAGTATGATATCCCACTGCTAATTCATTTATGATTATGATGCTTGTCGCAGAATTGCTTATCCATCCAGCTCAAGCTTGCAGTGACATGTAGAAGTACCACAAGCTCTATAGCAAAGCGAGGAAAGCAAGAGCGGTTCCCATAGTAGAAGCTCCAACGCACCAGCCTTCGTCACTGCAATATTCGTCGACTGGGCAATCATCGTCACCATCGCATGAAAATACACATCGACCCATCGTAGTGTCGCAGGTGGGCTCAGTGGAGTAGCATTCGGAATCGGTACGGCACTGAGAGCAAGAGGAACTGGAACCGTCATCGCTGAGAACGCAGTAGGGAGTGCTGGGGCTATCGGTGGCGCACTCGCTGTTGGAAACGCATCCGTACTGATCAGTGGGAAACTCATTGGTCTCGCAAGTCACCTGGGTCTGGTTGTTGCAGATGACACCAAAGGCAGGGTAGTTGGGGGTTCCAAAGAAGGTGAACATCAAGTAGTAGTTGGCACCCATAACATAGTCGTGCGTGAAGCAGGCGTCACGGAGAGTGGCACCGGTCTCGCCGCAATCGTCATTACAGTCAATGCTCTCACAGGTACCCTCAACAGCGACGGCAGGGTCGATGGCGGAGTCGGACAGCAGATCGAGTTGCACATCAACACCTCCAAGGTTGTAGAAGAGTCCAGTGGACATGGTGTTGGTCATGTTCATATCAACAGTGAAAGG
>DATNRH010001208.1 GCA_036703605.1 Candidatus Obscuribacterales bacterium
CTTTGAGTTGGGCAATGGCCAGTGGGATAGTCCCAAGCTGCGATCGCTGCTCTACGACCTGCTGCCCCAAGACTTGCAGGTCAATGACTTTGAAGTGGTGCATCATTTTGAAACCATTGGTCTCCAGACCATGTACCTCAATGCCCGCAAGATGGCCCAGATCAATGGCGATGATTTAGTTTTGCTGGCGATTGAAACTGTACTTGATAGCACTGTTAGGGATGGATAAAGAACACTCTCTGAAACTAGTTTGATTGCATGACATATATGGCAACGCACCCATCAAAGTTCAATTCAGCCGAATTTAATATCATGCCTAGAAAAGCATTATTGACTTAGAGGAAATCAGAGAATGTTAAACCTATTTAAGTTCAACGAAAAAGAGCGTTACTGAATAAAACTATGAAATCAGAATGGGAGCAAGATGCTCTCGTTACCTTCATTGTGAATGAATTGCGAGTCTGAACATCTCGCTCACGCTTCGTTAGCGCCAACCCTATCGCGATTCAGCAACGCCAAGAGAAGTTTTCTGTGAGCAAACTACAGACCTTACACCGAGCCTGACATACAGAACAACTGTCATAAAGGCTTGAATGGCGACGGTAAACCTGTTTTGCTGGCAACTATGCTTGGCAAAATATTTGGCACTATGGAAAAGAAGCGATTTTTAAGCTAAAATAAGACTTCTGAAGGAAGTGCTACTAGCTGCATTCCTTTGGAATGATCAACCCTTCCTAAGGAGGTTGACCTATAAGTATCTTTCACCAAATCGAAGCAGTGTATCAACGTGCCCTGCGGTTGCGGGAGCAGGCTATCACCAACCCTGTTGACCCGTCGCTGCTAAATCTGGCGCTCAAAGATCTCTACCTGGTACTCGAAGAACTCCAGGCAGTCGATGCAGAACTACGCCAGCAAAATCAGATGCTCAGCGACACCCGGCATCAGGTTGACCTTGAACTCCAGCGCTACCGCACCCTGTTTGAGCTGGCCCCCGATGGTTATCTAGTCACCGACGAAACCGGCAAAATTTACCAGGCCAATCGGGCAGCAGAGCTATTGTTTGCCCTCCCCCAAGAAGGACTGCTGGGTAAACCCTTGGTTGTGCTGATCGAGCAGGGTAACTGGTCAACGTTTCAGCGGCGGTTAGCTCAGCCCACGTCTGCTACACCGTGGGAAGTTACCTTCAAATCGCGGAAACAGGAGCCCGTCACGGTGGCGATCGCCACCAAGTTCCTCAAAAACAGCCGCCAAGGAGTGAGCACTATTCTTTGGTCGCTGCGAGATATATCTCATCAACGCCCTATGGGGCAGGAGATCCAAGCGGCCCAAGCCGATTTCGAACGTCTAATTGCCGCCCGCACCGCTGAGCTTTTGCAAGCCAATGCCCAATTGCGCCAAGATCTCAGCGACTGCCGCCAAGGTAACGTCTAATGAACATGATCGTTAAGCGCATAGAAGCCGTGCAGCAACGGGCGCTGCTATTGCATCAGCGCGCCAGCACATTGCCTATACATCCCGAACTGCTATCCCAGGCTCTCAACGATCTCAGCCTAGTACTCGAAGAGCTGCGCACCGCCCACGAAGAATTGATTCAGCAGAATCAGGGCCTGGCCGACTACCGCCAGCAGCTAGAAACCGAGCGTCAGCGCTACCAAGATCTTTTCAACCTCGCCCCCGACGGCTACTTGGTGACCGATGCTAAGGGGGTCATTCAGGTAGGGAATGTGGCGATCGCTGCCCTGCTACACCTGCCCCAAGAGTCGCTGGTGGGCAAACCCATGGTGCTGTTTCTCCCGGTCAAAAAACGCCGTGCCCTCTACGACCTGCTGACCCAAATCAATCACACCACCCAGCCGTTGCCCATCAAAACCTGGGAAACCCAGATCGTACCCCGAGAGGGTGTGGTCATTGATGTAGCGATTACTGTATCCATTAGCTCTGAGAATGGTGAAACACGCTTGCGCTGGCTGGTACGCGACATCACTGAGAAAAAGCAGGCCGAGGCCAAAATTCACCGCCAGGCCTTCTACGACCAGCTTACCGGTCTACCGAATCGCGCCTTTCTCGACATCTACCTGCCCAAGGTGCTGGCTCAGGCAGATCGCCAACATGCCCAAGCGGCGGTGGCCTTTTTAGACCTCGACAGATTCAAAGACGTCAACGACAGCCTGGGCCACGGGGTGGGCGATCAAATGCTGCATCAGGTGGCCCAACGCCTGACCCACTGTCTGCGCAAAGAAGATCTGCTGGTACGCTGGGGGGGCGACGAATTTATTCTAGTGATCTCGCGGCTGACGGCGCTAGAGTCGGTGGGACGTACGTGCGATCGCATTTTGGAAAGTCTGCAGCTTGCCTTTGTAATCGATGACCACCATCTGCACATCGGCACCAGCATCGGCATCGCTCTCTTTCCCCAGGATGGCACCGATCCCACCGCCCTGCTGCGCCACGCCGACCACGCCCTCTACCAAACCAAAAACCAGGGCCGCAATACCTACCGTTTCTACCAGTCGGATTGACTAGTGATAGCCCTGATCAAATAAGTTAGCGCGTCAAGACATCCTGGAGACGTTCCAGCGTTTAGGCGTGCATCTGGGACTGTTTCAACTGCATTAGATATAGCCCGAGCGTCCCCTCATTAAGGAGAACACTCAGGCTATTGTTCCAAAGACTTTGTATCCGAAGCTCAGTTGTTTTAACTAGGGCTTGCTGAAAAAAGAGCACCAAACTGTAAGGCAGATGCTCAAGCAGGATCGCCGTCTGCTAAAGTGCAAAGAGATCC
>DATNRH010001209.1 GCA_036703605.1 Candidatus Obscuribacterales bacterium
TATCGTCGAGGACGATGACGCAGCCCAGCTGCTGGAGGAGTACAATGGCGTCGCCTATGAAGACCCCTCTGCTGCTCAAACTGACAATGCCTATCTATTTGCCAATGCCCTTTTCTTTCGAATCCTCAACCGTACGGTCGGGGAGGCGGCCAACCGCAACTGCACCGTTTGCCTCATGCCAACACTTCCTGAAGGTAGGTTGTCTGCTCACAGCAAGGGGCCCCCTTATCTGGCAGCGCACCAAACTTTCGTCTGGTCCAGTTGCTAATCAGCGCTGTGTGGGAACCTGAATATGTGAACTATCCGAACTGGATCTCTCGGTAAGCCCCAACTCATACTAGGTCAAACCAGACATTGGAAGATATTTTTCAGGAGGCTCTCATAGACACTCTGCAAGTCCTCCCCCTCTCCGACATCGCAAACTGGGACTGGCCACGACCTAACACTTCGATGATGGGGCTGGCCGGTGTCTTTCCAGACCCTATAGGCGTCTTTCGGTCGGGTCAGCTGCCTTCTGTAAATGGCTTGATCCGAATGACTGGTATGAAGAGGCTCTTACATCCCAAGAGTGCGGCCCTGTCGAGTTCGAGAGCAGCGTTCCCTTTGGGGTGTCTGGTTATGTTGATTCTGAGGGAGTTTTCGCTCCCCATACCCTCGATCAGATGGACCTTTACCAGATGTACCAAATGAAACCTGCCTCAAGGTTTGAACAAGCTAACAAGCAGGCAATTTGCCTGGGTCACCGAGTGCCAAAGTAGCGGCACGCCCGGCTGGCTAGTAGGGTTTGTGGTCGTTACTCTCACTCTACTGGTCGTTGTGGGTGCAATTGGGGCTTTGCTTTTCGTGAAAAGGCGCAAGCGTGTCTATGAAAGCCTTTAAGGATAAAATTCCGGAAGTTTTGTACAATTTATGTGAGTGGGAGGAGTCATCCCAGGTTGGAGAAGTCCGGTTCAGGGTCATTAAGGAGGCCGGATACACCCTCGTCTTGCAGAAGAGGCTCTCGGAGAAACGAGGACTGCTGTGATGCGGAGATGAAAGATGCCTTCGGGTTACGAAGGTGATTACCTCAGTGACGAGATGGTCGACAGCGCGGGTAGTCCCTGAGGCATGCTGCAGGATGCGTTGCACGCGTGTCCCGCGCCGCTCTTGCAGGATCACCTTGGGGTGCGCTGTGAGCTGGGCGTTAGGGAGCAACATACTTCAATTCCGAGTTCATCGGACTCGTCGTCTTCTTCAAGCAAGGCAGCTTTGCCCTGCCTGCTGAGGTGGCACAGCGCCGCCGTCATTACACAGATGGTTACCGTACCAACTGCCAAAATTAGCCAAGTGGAGG
>DATNRH010001210.1 GCA_036703605.1 Candidatus Obscuribacterales bacterium
CACTCCTGCGCCGATCGCGCCTTTTTCTGCAATTCTGGTGCCGAAGCCAACGAAGGAGCCATTAAGCTCGCCCGCAAATATGCCCATACCGTCTTGGGCATTGAGGAGCCGGTGATTCTCACAGCCCAAGCCAGCTTCCACGGTCGTACCCTAGCCACCATTACCGCCACAGGCCAGCCCAAATACCAAAAGAACTTCAGCCCCCTCGTCCCCGGCTTCCACTACGTCCCCTACAACGATATTCAGGCCCTAGAGCAGGCGATCGCTGACCTTGACCAAGGTGAGCGGCGGGTGGCAGCCATCATGCTGGAGGCCCTACAAGGCGAAGGCGGAGTACGCCCTGGAGACCTGGCATATTTCCAACGCGTGCGAGAATTGTGCGATCAAAAAGGCATCCTGCTGATCTTGGATGAAGTGCAGGTGGGCATGGGGCGATCGGGCCGCTATTGGGGCTACGAAAACCTAGGGATTGAGCCAGATATCTTTACCTCGGCCAAGGGCTTGGGCGGCGGTGTGCCCATCGGTGCATTACTCTGCAAAGCCCACTGTGATGTATTCCAGCCTGGCGATCATGCCAGCACCTTTGGCGGCAATCCCTTGGTCTGCACGGTGGCCCTCGCTGTCTGCCAAACGCTAGAGCAAAACAATATTCTCGCCAATGTTGTGGCTAGGGGTGAGCAATTGCGGGCAGGGCTGAAAGCGATCGCCCAAACCTATCCCCATCTCATCCATGAGGTGCGAGGCTGGGGGCTAATCAACGGCTTGCAGATTACCGACGACAGCGACTTGACCTCCGTCGCCATCGTTAAAGCGGCCATTGATGAAGGTGTGCTGCTGGTGCCAGCCGGGCCCAAAGTGGTGCGGTTTGTGCCACCCTTGATCGTCAGCGAAGCCGAGATCGATCAGGCTCTCAATGCCGTCCGTCGAGCGATCGCGTCCCTCATCTAAACGTGATATCAAGTCCGCTTAATCAACCACACTTAGCATTGAAACGCCTTCCACCAATGGAACTGGGTCAAGCCTGAGATAAAGTCGGTAAGGTTCAGGAGTTGTACACAGCGCCGCTCTACCCGTTCCAGTAGGTCATCAAGCGT
>DATNRH010001211.1 GCA_036703605.1 Candidatus Obscuribacterales bacterium
TGATGAAATCGTAGATTTCTGTGTGTCCCGGGTTTTAGGTAGCTAGGGCGCTGACTACATTGCGATAACGCGATCGCCCCCTGACTTCTGAGATTGCGAGTACAATAGAAATTTGGGTATTTGAGCAGCGGAGTTCTAAGCAGTCTAGCAATGCTCTAGACAAGGCGATCGCATCATTACGGCGGGGGTGATGGGGGTTCGTGAATGGCTCAGATTTTTACTCGTCTATTCTGAATCACTCTCTATCGCGGCTGACGTCTCACGCATAAGTCTATGGTACTGCCGGTTGTTGCAATTATTGGTCGCCCCAATGTGGGCAAGTCTACGCTGGTCAATCGTCTCGCTGGGGTGAACGAAGCGATCGTTCATGATGAGCCCGGAGTGACGCGCGATCGCACCTACAAGCCAGCGTTCTGGCAAGATCGAGAATTTTTAGTCGTCGATACCGGCGGTCTTGTGTTTGATGACGATACGGAATTTCTGCCGCTGATTCGCGAACAGGCCATGGCGGCCCTCGCCGAAGCCAGCGCGGCCATCATGGTGGTAGATGGTCAAGACGGCGTCACCAACAGTGATGAAGAAATTGCTACCTGGCTGCGTCAGCATTCCGTGCCGGTGTTGATTGCGGTGAACAAGTGCGAATCGCCCGACAAGGGGCTGATGCAAGCGGCGGAATTTTGGAGCCTAGGCTTGGGCGAACCCTTTCCCGTCTCAGGCATCCACGGTAACGGCACCGGCGACATGCTGGATCAACTGATTACCCATCTACCGCCGATTAGCGAACTGGAAGAGCTAGACGAAATCCGTGTAGCCATCGTTGGACGCCCCAACGTGGGTAAATCGAGCCTGCTCAATGCCTTTGTGGGCGAAGCTAGGGCGATCGTTAGCCCCATTTCCGGCACCACCCGCGATGCCATTGACATGGTGGTAGAGCGAGACGGCAAGCGCTACCGGCTCATCGACACCGCCGGTATTCGCAAAAAGAAACAGGTGGAATACGGCCCAGAGTTTTTTGGCATCAACCGGGCCTTTAAGGCCATTCGCCGGGCCAATGTGGTGCTGTTGGTGATTGATGCCGTCGATGGCGTCACCGAGCAAGATCAGAAGCTCGCCGGACGCATCGCCGAAGAAGGCCGGGCCTGTGTGGTGGTGGTAAACAAATGGGACGGCGTCGAAAAAGACTCCTACACCATCTACGACCACGAACAGAAAACTCGCGATCGCCTCTACTTTGTGGAATGGGCCGAGATGATTTACGTCAGCGCCCTCACCGGACAGCGGGTACCCAAGATTTTAGACCTGGTCGATCGGGCTGCTGAACAACACCAGCGCCGCGTCTCCACCTCAGTGATCAACGAAGTCTTGGAAGATGCTGCCCGTTGGCACTCGCCGCCCACCACTCGCCAAGGTCGCCAGGGTCGGATTTACTACGGCACCCAAGTGACTAGCCAGCCGCCCTCCATCGCCCTCTTTGTCAACGATCCCAAACTCTTTGGCAACAACTACCAGCGCTATATTGAACGTAAATTCCGCGAAAGCCTTGGCTTTGCGGGCACCCCGGTTCGTCTCCTATGGCGCGGCAAGAAGATGCGCGAAATGGAGCGGGGATCCAACCGCGCCACCCGCGTGTAGCGCCCTAGCCCTCGCAGAATCAGGGTAGGGCGAAATCAGGGTAGGATGGAAAGTCGATTGGGCACCTCTGGTCTTCTATGGATTTATTGCGATCGCTCCCGATTGGGCTCTATCTTGAAACGCCCGTTACTTGGCTGCATAAAACCGATCCACGGATCAAACTCGGGTGGTTGGTCAGCATTTTGCTTAGCCCGATTGCTGCCAATTCTGCTTGGCGGCTCTCCATCGTTGGCTTTTTAATCATCCTCACCTTTATCCTGCGCATTCCAGGACGGGTATGGCGGCGGCAGCTCGGCCTCTTAGCCGCTTTTAGCCTGCTGCTGTTCGCCATCACCACCATTGCCCCCGATGGGCTGAATGTGTCCTATACGCCCCGATTACCAGCCCAGGATCTCACCTTCAATATGGTGCGATCGCCCGATGCACCAACGGCTTCACCCGCGGCTGACGAAGCCCTTGCTAACCTACCCCAGCCCACCAGCTACCGCTACATTTTGGTGCAGCAGCCCCTGTTTCGCATGGGCAACCGGCAGGTGATCGTCAAAGTGACCCAGCGCTCCCTCGACCTCGCCATTCGCATCGGCAGCCTCACCTTTATCCTGCTCTACAGCAGCACGCTGTATCTCTTGACCACCTCACCCGAAGAAATTGCCGCCGCATTTGAATACCTCGCCCAGCCCCTGAAACGGTTGGGAGTGCCTGTGACCGAAATTGTGCTCACCCTCACCCTCTCCCTACGGTTTATTCCCCTAGTGTTGGAGGAAGTGCAAAACCTGGTTCGCGCCGTGCGCACCCGAGGCATTAGCTGGAAAAAGCTGGGCTTTCGCGGCTCCGCTCAAGTTTGGCTGACGGTGGCAGAACGGTTCTTGGAAAACCTACTGCTGCGGGCCGAGCAAATCGCCAGCGCCATGCTCGTGCGCGGTTTTGTTGGTGCCAATCAACACCAGGTACGCTGGTACGAATTTCGCCTGAGGCTAGGGGATAGCATCATTATGGTTGGCATCCTAGCCTTTTGGGGCCTGCGTATCTATTGGGGCGGGCGCGGATGAGCAGAGAGCCCCAGAGCCAGCCCTGGCATTGGCGATCGCTGCCCTTGCAACAGCGCACTGGATCAGACGTCTTTGAGCAACTATTTCGATCGCCCTTTTGTACCGGCATCGGAGCGATCGCCACCCTGCTAGAAAGCCCCGCTACCTATTCTCCCTACGATTCCAGCCAGCCCTACCCTCAATCACGCTACTCCATCTGTGCCGGAGCACCCCGTCGTGATGGCGATCGATGGCGCATTTGGACACCCAGTCTCGGCCACATTCTGCCCACCTTGCAGCATCTCCACCAAGGAAACACCGCCCTTCCCGATCCAAGCCTACCCTTCACCGGCGGCTGGCTCGGCTGGCTTGGCTATGACCTCGCCTGGGAAATTGAACATCTGCCCTGGCGGCGGGAGGATCAACTCCCCTTCCCCGTTGCCTACTGGTACGAACCCGAGAATTTCGCCGTGCTCGACCATTGGCAGCAGCAGATCTGGATTGCCACCACCG
>DATNRH010001212.1 GCA_036703605.1 Candidatus Obscuribacterales bacterium
TAGATTACGGAAAAAGCCCAAGGATGATAGGGACGAAAAAGAGGACAAGTTCACAAAAGTACTCCAAACAGGGGTGAAACAGTCACAACATCCGCCACGAACCCAGGGATTGCGCTGGATGCTTACACAATCAGTTTAGACCTAGTCTACGGTCGTCGGTTGTAGTTGTGAAAGGGGGTTGGGAAGCTATGGTTAGGGGGCGATCGCTTTCCAGAACAAAGCGCATAGGATCGACCGTTGACCCTATGCGCTGGATGACTGAGTTGGACTTGCGTAGAGCGCTAATCGACGG
This sequence comes from Candidatus Obscuribacterales bacterium, assembly GCA_036703605.1. Lineage (NCBI taxonomy): Bacteria > Bacillati > Candidatus Melainabacteria > Candidatus Obscuribacterales > Candidatus Obscuribacterales bacterium. Next base: position 293 of record DATNRH010001212.1, read on the forward strand.
CAGGTACAGCGGTGGAGCGGGGCAAGGAGGAGGCATTTTGGTTGGCAATGTCGATGCCGATGTAGATGCCTAGAGATTCTGCTACCTGCACCATGCAGCTATCGAGCTGAACCGGACCAGGGCAGCGATTTTCCTTATGGCATTGGCGAATGATCGGCATGACCTCATCCAGAGAGCAGGCCTGTACCTGACCGTTCCGCCAAACCACAAGCTGGTTATAGGTTTCTTCGGCAATCAAGTCGATAGCTTTTTTACCAAAGGCCGTGCCCAGTAAGCGATCGAAAGCATTAGGCGTACCGCTGCGCTGGATATGGCCCAGCACGGTGGAGCGGGTATCCACTTGGGTGAGTTCGCAGGCCGATTCATCATGGACGCCGCATAGTTCTCGGCTACGCTGATGAATTTGTTCGGCGAGGCGATCGCCAATATATTTCTCTTTTGCGCCATCTTGGTTTTTGACACCCTCAGAGATGACCACAAGGGCAAACTTACGGCGATTGTGGCGCAGGCTTTCTAGGCGTTGGCAGATCTGATCCACCACCATGCTGTTGAGAATGGGTACCAGTTCGGGAATGAGGATCACATCCGCACCCCCGGCAATACCGGCATTTAGCGCTAGGTGTCCGGCATCCCGCCCCATCACCTGCACCACCATGACGCGATCGTGGCTAGCGGCGGTAAAGGTGAGATCGTAGAGCATCTTGGTAACCGTATCAACAGCGGTGTTGTAGCCCACAGATTGCTCCGTGAAGGGCACATCGTTATCGATGGTTTTGGGAATGCCGATGACATTCCAGTTGCCTTTCTCTGCCAGTTGGCAAATAATCTCTAAACTGCCATCGCCGCCAATAGCAATCAGGGCATCAAGACCCAAACGTTCGTAGCCCGCTAGAATCTCTGCCTGCACATGGGGATCACGGGGATTGCCGCGACTGAGAGAACCGAGGATACTGCCGCTGAGAAACTGCAGGACATCTAGACCATGCAAAAGCCCAGGAATGTCGTAACCATGGTCAGATAGCTTGAGTTCTTCGGGAGAACAAAGCCCCTGAGCAACCCGAATGAAGCCGTCTGTGCCGTAGGGAATGCCATAGACATCCCATCCTTGCCGGCTGGCGCATTTCACCACCGAGCGAATCACTGCATTCAAGCCGGGGCAATCACCCCCGCTGGTTAAAATACCAATTCGTTTACGACGTTCCATAGATATTCTCCGCATGGACTAGACCCTTAGACGACTGGAGGGACAGCGCGTCTGCTACCGCACCAGATCCACTGAACTCATCCAATCCGGTTGATAGGTTTGGATGGCTTTCATGTACTGAGCACGCTCAAACTCGCTAGGGTTGGGACACCGTAGCTGGCTCATGCTGCCTCGAAGTTGTTGTACTGACTCATAATCATGCTCTTGGAGCCAAGTCTGCAACTCTTGTTCGATATTCTTCAAATGTCCGATGCCGTGGCGGAGCAGAACGCTGACCAGTTGGGTCACCGTTGCACCGGCCATGAGCATCCGCACCACATCTTGCCCTTTATGAATACCGCTGGTGGCGGCAAAGTCTACAGGAATGCGCCCATAGAGTAGCGCAATCCAGCGCATGGGCAGGCGCATATCTTGGGGGGTGCTGAGCAGTACGTGGGGACGCACTTCTAGCTCTTCGATATCGATATCGGGTTGATAAAAGCGGTTGAACAACACCAGACCATCGGTACCCGCCTCATACAGTTGATGGGCCATGTGGGCCATGTTGCTGAAATAGGGGCTGAGCTTCACCGCCACGGGAATCTGTACCACTGACTTGACGGCTTTGAGGATGTCGAGATACTGCTGCTCAATATCAGCGGCGCTGGTGTGGAGATCGGTGGGAATGGCGTAGATGTTGATTTCTAGGGCATCGGCTCCGGCTGCTTGGATCTGGCGGGCATAGTCTGTCCAGCCGCCGAGGGTGGAGCCGTTGAGGCTGGCGATGATGGGAATATCGACCATGTCCTTGGCGGCGCGGATGTGGTTGAGATAGATGTCAGTGCCCACATGGAACAGGTCAGGTTCGGGGAAGTAGGTGAGGGCTTCGGCGAAGCTTTCGGTGCCGTATTCCAAATGATGGTGTAATTCCAGACGATCGCTCCGTAGCTGCTCTTCAAAAAGCGAGTGAAGGACAACGGCGGCAGCGCCAGCATCTTCCATTTGCCGCAGGTGCTGGATGTCTTCGGTGAGCGGGGCGGCAGCTCCTACCACCAGGGGCGATCGCAGCTCTAAGCCTAGGTAGATTGTAGTCAAGTCCATAATCATGTCTCCTGCTGGGACGGTCTGACAAAGTGTCTGACAAGGTGTCTGACAACATGGGCTAGGGGCAAGATGGCCACCTAGCCCATGGATGAGGCTATGGGGCTGTGGGCTCCGAGGGAGGGCTGGTTTGCCCGTTCATCTGCCGTTCTGCCATGGATTGGTAGAGATGCCAGCGGGTGTTGACGTCGCCTTGGGCAGCTTTCAGAAGGCGTTTGGCATCATCAGGTTTGGTGCGGGTCAGCATCTTGAACCGATTTTCACGGTACATCGACTGTTCCACCGTGGACTTGGGCGATCGCGAGTCTAGCTGCAGGGGATTTTGTCCAGCATCGGCGCGGCGCGGGTCGTAGCGGTAGAGCAACCAGCGTCCTGAATCCACCAGGGCTTTTTGCTGCTGCATCCCTTCGGTCATGTTGATGCCATGGGCAATGCAGTGGGAGTAGCAGATGATTAGCGAGGGGCCATCGTAGGCTTCAGCTTCGATGAAAGCCCGCAGGGTGTGCTCATCCCTAGCCCCCATGGCGACGCTAGCCACATAGGCGTTGCCGTAGGTCATGGCCATGAGACCGAGGTCTTTCTTGGGAGCTGGTTTACCGCCTGCTGCAAATTTGGCAACGGCTGCCCGAGGCGTGGCTTTGGACATTTGTCCGCCGGTGTTGGAATAGACTTCGGTGTCGAGCACCAGGATATTGACGTTGCGACCGCTGGCGAGAACGTGATCTAAGCCACCGTAGCCAATGTCGTAGGCCCAGCCGTCGCCGCCGATGATCCAGACGCTTTTCTTCACCAGGTAGTCGGCCAGAGACTGGAGATTCAGCAGTTTGGCCCGTAGCTGAACGGCTGTTTGGGTAGCGGCATCTGTCGATGAACCACCGCCGACGTTCACCGGCACTCGTACGCCATGGTCATCCATTTGGGCCAGCCAAGCGGCGATCGCTTCTTTCAACTGGGCCACCTGCTGCCGCTGTTCGGCAATGTCGGCTTCGTCTCGTTGGGAATTGTTGAGAATTGCCGTGGCTAGGTCAACAGCAATGGGCGAATCTTGCAGGTCAATGGCGAGGTCGTGGAGCAATTCCCGAGCATATTGGGCTTGCTTATCGACGGAGACCCGGAAGCCAAGACCAAATTCAGCGTTGTCTTCAAACAGCGAGTTCGACCAAGCGGGGCCGCGACCCTCGGCATTGTGCGTCCAAGGCGTTGTAGGTAAGTTCCCGCCGTAGATCGATGAACAGCCGGTGGCGTTGGCCACCAACATGCGATCGCCAAATAGTTGCGTCGCTAGTTTAATGTAGGGAGTTTCACCACAGCCCGCACAGGCTCCAGAGAACTCAAATAGAGGCTCCTGCATTTGTTGCTGGGCGATCTTATGCAGGTTTAACGCTAAGCGATCGGGGTTGGGAACCTTGAGGAAAAAGTCCCAGTTGTCCCGTTCTTGTTCCCGCAGCGGTAGTTGGGGAGCCATATTAATCGCTTTCTTGCGGGGCTCTGCCTTATTTTTGGCGGGGCAAACATCAACACAAAGAGCGCAGCCCGTACAGTCTTCCGTCGAGACCTGAATGGTAAACTTCAAATCCGACCAAGACTTATCCTTGGCATCAACACTCTTGAAGGTCTCCGGTGCGCCGTCCAGCAATTGGGGCTCATACACCTTGGAGCGAATCACCGCATGGGGACAGACCATGACGCACTTGCCACACTGGACGCAAACGTCTGGATCCCACACCGGTACCTCATGGCCCACATTGCGCTTTTCCCACTGTGAGGTGCCGCTAGGATAGGTACCATCCACCGGCAGAGCGCTGACCGGCAGGTCGTCGCCTTGGCGGGCCATCATCTGTCCCAACACATTGCGCACAAAGGCGGGCGCGGTATCGGGCACCCAGGAATGGGTCTCGGCAGCGGCATCAGGAATGGCACCCACCGGAATCTCGTAGAGATGTTCTAGGGTTTGATCAACAGCCTTGATGTTCATCTGCACCACTTCCTCACCCTTCTTGCCGTAGGTTTTGCGAATCGCTTTCTTAATTTGAGCGATCGCTTCTTCCCGAGGTAAGACACCGGAGAGGGCGAAGAAACAGACCTGCATGACGGTATTAATCCGTCCACCCATGCCTGCATCTCGGGCTACCTTGAGAGCATTGATGCAGTAGGGTTTAATCTGTTTGGCTACAATGGCTTCTTGCAGCGATCGCGGCAGTCTTGCCCAGGTTTCTTCAGGATCGTAGATGCTGCTCACTAGGAAGGTTGCGCCAGGTTTTGCTTCTTTGAGTAGATCAAATTTTTCGACAAATTCCCACTGGTGGCAGGCAATAAAGTTGGCGCTAGTAATTAGGTAGGTAGAGTGAATAGGATCGGGACCAAAGCGCAGGTGAGATACGGTGACTGAACCGGATTTCTTGGAGTCATAGACAAAATAACCCTGGGCATAGTTATCTGTTTCTTCACCAATGATCTTAATCGAATTCTTATTCGCGCCTACGGTGCCATCGGAGCCTAGCCCATAGAAAATGGCCCGCACGACGTTATCGGGCTCAGTGGAGAAGCTGGAATCTACGTCCAGAGAGGTTAGAGTAACATCATCAATGATCCCCACCGTGAAGTGATTACGCGGCTCATCGACAGCTAAGGTATCCAAAACCGATCGCACCATGGCAGGGGTAAATTCTTTGGATGACAGACCATAGCGACCGCCTACGACGTGGATGGAGCGGTTTAACTCTCGTACAGCGCTCAGCACATCGAGATAGAGGGGTTCGCCAGCACTACCGGGTTCCTTGGTGCGATCGAGAACTGCTAGATGGGTAACTGTTCTGGGGAGGGCCGCGATGAAGTCCACCATCTCAAAGGGACGATAAAGCCGCACCTTGAGTACACCAACTTTTTCACCCTGGGCCACCAAGACATCCACGGCTTCCTGGGCCGTTTCACAGCCCGATCCCATGAGTACCACCACCCGATCTGCATCCGGTGCGCCGTGATAGTCATAGAGACGATACTGCCGGCCGGTGAGCGCGGCGAAATCATCCATCGCCTGTTGCACAATGCTAGGACAGGCATTGTAGAACGTATTGACGGTTTCCCTGGCTTGGAAATAGACATCAGGATTTTGGGCCGTGCCGCGAATGACAGGGCGATCGGGCGTTAGGGCCCGATGGCGGTGTTCAAAAATCAGGGATTGGGGAATAAAGTCCACCAAGGTGTCATCCGCTAACAGCTCCACTTTTTGGATCTCGTGGGAGGTGCGGAAACCATCAAAGAAATGCAGGAACGGAATGCGGGATTCGAGGCTAGCTCGGGTGGCGATCGCTGCCATATCCTGAGCTTCCTGCACCGAAGCAGAACAGAGCAAGCCACAGCCCGTGGCCCGCGCCGCCATCACGTCACTGTGATCCCCAAAGATCGATAGCCCCTGAGCTGCCAGCGATCGCGCCGCCACGTGTAGCACGGCTGGCGTCAGTTCTCCGGCAATTTTATACAGGTTGGGCAACATCAACAGCAGCCCCTGAGATGCGGTAAACGTGGTGGTGAGAGAGCCCGCTTGCAGTGCCCCATGCACCGCTCCAGCGGCCCCTCCTTCACTTTGCATCTCAACGACAGAGGGGACGGTGCCCCAAAGATTGGGCTGCTCTGCTGATGCCCAAGTATCCGACCACTCACCCATGGGCGAGGCAGGGGTAATGGGGTAAATGGCGATCACTTCGCTCAGGCGGTAGGCCACCCGGGCAACTGCTTCGTTGCCATCAATGGTTGCAAATGTTCTCTCTGTCATGGTTAAAGCCCTCTTAAAGACACCTGGGCCTTACAGAATAGACATCATGTAAGTACCAATCCAATGATCTTGATTTCTACTAGCTTGCTGGTGTTCAATCACTCGCTTTATCACTGATTTATGAAAGACCAAGTTAGGTTTAAGCTGTTAGATTACTTGCCAGACTTTTGCAACGAGTCTGTTACTTTTGTCGAGGAAGATATGTGAATCTAACTAACTAAAATAGCCAGCTTTCGTCCTTCAGTGGTATGAAATGAAGTCAACAGTTTACCGCCTTGGATTAGTTCCCATACCTCTATACTACCCCTATAAAACCCATCAAGAGTAGCCTTATAATTTTCTTCAGGTTACATCAGCGATCGCCCTTAAATTTCAACAATTAGGATTGTTTTATAACAATTTGCTACATTATTTTCAGGATTGCTGCCCTAGCTTCCTAAAGTGATGCTTCAGGTTCGATAAAATGAGTTACAAATTCAAGAAGTGTTGACATCGCCTGGGCGATCGCGGCTTGGGTGAGGGAGGAAACAGTGATGCCAATATCAAAGGTTTGGGTGGGTATGAGCAAACGATAGGCGGTGGGCGTTGCGCCATAGAGCTGGTGGGCGAGGTCGAGGAGCGATCGCATATCGAGGTGATGTCCTAAGGTGGGTGCAGTTGTCTTAGCTACTAAGCGCTCTAATCTAGGCTGGGTCAGGACTTCGCCAGGCATAGCCGCATCGACAAAGATCACGGTTTGGACGCCAGCCATCTCGGCCGCAAGTTCGGGAAGCAGTTGATGCACCGAGAGCGATCGCACCCCTATCCAGGCATGGGCAGCAATCTGATCCGCCATCTGCTCAGCAATGTAGTAGCCTGCGCCGTCATCCCCACGCAGGGTGTTGCCG
>DATNRH010001213.1 GCA_036703605.1 Candidatus Obscuribacterales bacterium
AAGGCGCAAAGCCGTGCTATGTCCAAGTTCATCAGTTAACTACATCAATTAGGATGCCCGTAAGCATACGATCAGGATTAGGGCTTCAGTACAGACAGCCATTATGAATATTACTCTGAATACGACCCTAGACACAAAAAGGCTCAGGCTCCGGCCCGTTGATCTATCTGATGTGGATCTGGTGTGGGAGGTATCGCGGTTTGAGGGCTTCACCGACGGAATGACGTGGGATCCTCCTTCGAGTCGACAAGAAATTGTTGAGATCACTCACCGGAACCTGGCTCACTGGGAACAAGGCGAGGATTATGTGTTCACCATCGATCTGCTGAAGCCAGCTTGCCCGATCGGCCGAGTAGGCCTGCAAAAGGAAAGTGCGCCCAGCACTTGGAACCTGGGCTTTTGGGTGCACCCAGACCATTGGGGTAATGGTTATGCATCGGAAGCTGCGCGAGCGGTGTTGGATTTTGGCTTCAATACGCTTCACGCTGACCACATAGTCACCGCGCATGCCAGCTGGAACAAGCGCAGTCAGAGGGTGATTCAGGGGCTCGGTTTCAACTATGTTGGGGTAAACCCTGCTGGTTTCTACAAGAACGATGACCCTGTGGAGGAGGTTGAATATGAACTCCGGCGCGCTCTCTAACTATTTGATTAGCTGCGTTGAAACCGCCAGCGACAGTAACCTATGGAGGTGTGGCTTCATATGACAATCATCACATCACTTAACTCTGGGCCGGGTAAGTATAGCGGTACGGGTGTCAATCACGAAGGTGAGTCCTTTATGGGCACAATGGTTGTACAGTAGTTGCTCAATGACATGGGCGTCATGCTGCACTACGAAGCTACGGTTTCGGGCGGTCACCGGGTGCACGCTGAAAGCACACTAATAGCTCCTGACATGGAAGGAAACCTGGTGCTTTGGCCAGTCATGTCGGAACTGCCGGGCGTATTGCCACACCGGGCAATAGCGCTCACCGAAAGTGAGGGTGTTCTTGCCGGTGGCTCCCGTGAGAACGGTAGCTCATTTCGTGAGGAGATTACCATTCGTCTGAAAGCTGACGGTACGCTCACCTATGCCCATGCCTGGGGAATGCCCGAAGGTGACTTTAAGGACCGATCATCCTGTTGTATGGCGCCTAGTGAGGTTAAGCAGGAAGTTTAACTCTACTCGCTAGAATGGTCACCGGTCCGTAGATATTTCGAGTTGTTAAATATTGGCGGAAAGGTGGCTGGGGGTTATGCCGGAACGTATAGTGACACACACGTTAGCGGGATTTCGTGGATCTATACCCAATAGTTAT
>DATNRH010001214.1 GCA_036703605.1 Candidatus Obscuribacterales bacterium
ATGCGTGTGTTAAAAACTAGATTGTCGGAGCCAAGCTTGGATCGCCCTTTGAGTTTACGTCTATGCTGTTTTTCCCATTCATCAAACTCTTCAGACCAGCGTTGGTTTTCAGTAGTTGATCGGGTATCAACTCTAGAGTAAAGAATACCAAGTAGCTCCACTTCACAACTGGCTTTACAGCGTTTCAGGGTTTCGACCCGCTCCATAACTTTGCTAAGTCCCCAATGGGAATAGGCATCAAGCAAGGTTGGCACGATGTAATAGTTGCTGAGAGCAAGGCCGTTTAGAGTTACTAAGCCCAGACTGGGTGGACAGTCAATGATGATATGGGTATAAGCTCGTTCCTTCGATTCTCGTAGTTTGTTGAGGGCGTTAAAGAGAATATCAGTTGCACTCAGATAATATCGCTGATATTTAACCAATTCGTCTTGAATATCAAATAGTTCTAGACCAGACGGAATCAAGTCTACATTGAGGCCTGTAACAGGGGTTTCATAACGAATGTCCGTGAGGTCAAAGGATTCTTCGCTATCGTCTCGGTTGAGTTCGTGCTTGAAGAGGTTAACAATCGTTTTGTTAGGATCATAAGCCTCTGGCTTTAGCAGGGTTAATGATGCATTGCTTTGGGGATCTAGATCGATGAGCAGCACTCGTGTAGGCTTTTGGGTGTTGCCTTGCTTCATCTGAAAAGATTTGGCAAGAGTGGCTGCTACGTTGACTGCGGCTGTCGTTTTGCCAACTCCTCCCTTGAGGTTGATGAAGCTGATGACCCTGGCGTTACCGAGTTTCATACTTTACTCTACACTAAACACTTTCATCACCTCGTCCCCTAGGTGGTTGATCACCTTCACCGCAATGCGGCCTGACTTGGGTTTGTCGAAGGGGCGTGAGGTGTCACTATATAAGGATTCCCAAACTTCCTCATCGATCTCAGCTTTCAGCGTCGTTTTTAGAGATTTGTAGGGATCACTGGCTCCCAGGAAGTAGGCGTGGCGGACGAAGAAGCTTTCTTCGTTATAGTTAGTATCAATGAACCAACAGGCGATCGCCTCCGAACTACTCGATCGCACTTCGCCAGACTGGGGATGGAAGACATCAATGCCGTGGATCTTAACTTGGACTTGGCCGTTGCCTACCTCGTCAATATCAATGTCGGGTTCTCCAAAGATGACGAAGAGGTTGCCAGCTCCAGTATTTTTGAGGGTGTCGGCCATGTGGAGGTCGGCATTCATGCGGGCCTTGAGGACTGGAATGCGGCCTAGTTTGGTGAATTCGGCGGAGTGGGCGTCGTAGTTGAAGGCGCAGGCAATCAGCACGTCAAAGCCAGCGTCTCCAGCTTCGCGGGTGGCGGCTACTAGGTCAGCCCGAGAAACTGTGCCAAACTCTGGGCCGATGAAGATTCCAGCTCGCTTCTCAACGTCGTTCTCCCCTTCCACATAACGACCCTCAGCACAGATGTATTCGCCTGGCCAGCCGGTGATGGTGGTGAAGTTGATCTTGTCTTCTTTGTGGGCCTGCTGCACTCCAGCAAATTTCAGGTTCTCAAGGATAACATCAGCAAACTCCGGTTCTTCACTGCTGCGATCGCCCAGCGTATCTCGTGACGTCTCGTGTTGGGTGAGGTTGGGGTCTACCAATTCGTCGTTTTCATCCACGATCAAAACGCGATGGGGCGATAGGCTTTCGACGGTGAACGGCCCAGCCACCCGAACGGTGTTTTTGTCTTCGTAGGGTTTGTCGTAGAGGAACTCTTGGTCGGCTTTGGCGGCGATGGAGGCGTCAATTTCCTTCTGGCGGGCGATCCGGGCTGTCCAGAACTGGGCGAGGGGGTCTTGGGTGGCGGTGGGCCAGTCGGCAGGGGCAACCCGGGGCACTTCCCATTCCAAGAGGGCGTTGGCGGGGGCTTCTTCTCCAGAGGGTAGCTTGACGGTGCCGGTGGCGGTGAAGTCTAGCTTTTTGCCATCTCGGCCGCCGGTGGTGATGGTGTAGGGTTTGGGGTGCCCCAAGAGAGCGGCGTTGAGGTCGGCCAGGGCGGCTTCAACCTGGGGTTGCCACTGGTCGTAGATGGTGTCGATTTCGGGATTAAGAGCAAATGACTTCAGCATTGTGCGAGGGAAGCGTTGATATACAAATCCCCGGCGAATATTCCGGTAAGTAGTTGTTTGATAGAAAGGAGTACGTGTAACTTCAGCTTCTTTTTGCTGTCCGTCTGAGGAGTCTGTCAGCAAATAGTAGGGGTAACGAGCACCCATGATCCGACTACGAGCAAGAGCCAATGCAACACGGGAAGTGTCGATGGTGATCCAGCGGCGGCCCCATTGCTCTGCAACATAGGCAGTAGTGCCACTGCCACAGGTGGGGTCTAACACTAAATCTCCTGGATCAGTTGATAGTAAAATACATCTTGCTATAATCGAATTACTTGTCTGAACGACATATATTTTAGGATCTTTATGACTTTGAACACTTCCCGCCAATTCTGGCCACTCATTAGTAATTGGCATAACTGGAAAATCTT
>DATNRH010001215.1 GCA_036703605.1 Candidatus Obscuribacterales bacterium
CACAAAGGAACTGCCGCAACAGGTTACACTGCGGGTGCCGTCGCGCATGGGTTGAATTTGCCGGTAGAAGACCTCTTCTTCTGGGGTTAGCACCGATTCTAGGCGCAGATTACGAGCTAAGGGATCGGGGTTATAAAACGACTGGGGGGTTTGCACTAGGGCCACATTGGGTTTTTGGAAGAAGCCCAATGTGCGAGTCAGAAAGTTAGTGGTAGGCACGAAGTCCGCATCGAAGACCACGATCAGGTCTCCTGTAGTTTGGGCGATCGCATGGTTGAGGTTGCCAGCCTTGGCGTGACGATTGTCGGGGCGGGTGATGTACTCACAGCCGAGTTCTTGGGCCAAGCGCTGTACTCCGGGGCGGCAGGTATCGTCTAACAGATAGACCCGATGGTTGGCATAGTCCATGGCCTGGCAGCCAATGACGGTGCGCCGCAGGATGGCTTCGGGTTCATCGTAGGTGGGGATCAAGACGTCAACGGAGGGCTGGTAGTCACCCGACTGGACATCGACGGATAGGACATCGGCCTCTCGCCGGCGATCGCGCACTTTGAAGAGCAAAAACAGTTGGATCGTGCTAGCACTCAGGGTAAGTAACTCCAGGGCCAGCAGACCCACGCTCAGCAATCCGGATAGGGGAGTGCCGAAGTTCAGCGTGGAGAGCGATCGCCAGAGAAGGTAGCGCAGGGTCAGTATCGCCAAGGTACCGACAACAATGCCCCGTGACCATGTATTCGGCTGGGGCGACAGCTTCATGGTGATCAGCACTGTCCCCAAGAGAGCGATCGTGGGCATCAGGAGGTGCTCTAAGGATAGGGCAGGAGCCTGCACCCAAGTGGGCGGATGCTGTTGAAACCATTGAATTTGTTGAGCAATTTGCTGGGTCGGGCCATGCCCTCCTAGCCATGCCACCATCACGAATGCCACACTGACCATCAGTCCAAACCCTATGAGCGTGGCAGGGTAGACATGCCAGCGCGCCTGGACGCGTGCGGAGCGATGATTCTGCAGTGAAGGAGGGGTCATAAACAAGACTCAAATGATGGACAAAAGCTAGGGACTGAGAAGTAGATACCGCTTGCTTGAGGCTATACCGCAGATGTTGACTAATATTTAGTTTTGTAAACAGTCTAGTTGCTTTTTCGAAAAAACAGACTGCCTAGGGCAACCACCTCAAGGTGTGTAACCTCGCCAATGACGTTCGGCTTTATGTAAGCTACGGATTGTAGCCCTGCTTGGATTGATGCAAATCATAGATGGAGGATCAGGATGTCTAATCCCGACGGGATCCCTATGGGGGAACGCGGAGGCATGACTCGGTTAGGTCTGTTATGGGTTAGGCAATCCTGTTGTCTAGACTGAGACTGGATATCTCCGGCAAATGTAGGCTTGGCGCGCTACTCTTCTATTAGTAAGAGATGGGCCAGTCGCTGAGATGAGAGGGTTCTGAGAAGAGTCTGAGGGTATAGAGCGGCGCTGGTTCTCTGTTCAAGGTCTTTAGCCCAGTTCTGCTACATGTCAATGATTTCAGTCCACCATCTCAGCAAGACCTATCCGGTTGCCGTTAAGCAGCCGGGATTGCGGGGAACGCTACAGCATTTGTTCAAGCGCACCTACCACCAGGTCAATGCTGTACAAGATGTTTCTTTCACCATTGAGCCGGGGGAAGTGGTGGGATTTCTAGGCCCCAATGGAGCTGGGAAAACGACGACCCTGAAGATGCTCACGGGCTTGATTCATCCATCGACCGGGGATATACGGGTGGCTGGCCATGTCCCTTATCAACGCGATCGCTCCTTTTTGCAAAGCATTACTCTGGTGATGGGGCAGAAGCAGCAGCTCATTTGGGATCTGCCTGCTATGGATTCTCTGCGGATTAATGCAGCGGTGTATGGCATTGAGGAAGGAGAGTTTCGCCATCGAGTCGGTGAGCTGGTGGAGATGCTGTCCCTGGAGGGCAAGCTGACTCAACCGGTGCGCAAGCTGTCTTTGGGGGAACGGATGAAGGCAGAAGTGCTGGCAGCTTTGGTGCATCGTCCTCAGGTGTTGTTTCTAGACGAACCGACGTTAGGGTTAGATGTGAATGCGCAGGTAAGCGTCCGTAACTTTTTGCGGGAGTATAATCAGCGCTATGGTGCCACGATTTTGCTGACCAGTCATTACATGGCTGACATTACGGCCCTCTGTCAGCGGGTGATGCTGATCTATGCCGGGCGCTTGATTTACGATGGCGGCTTAGAGAACCTATTGGAGAAGTTCGCACCTTATCGAGAGGTGACGGTGGAACTGGGTGAGCAGTCTGCCTCGCTTGCGCCGCAGTCCTTAAGCGATCGCCTCCAAGCCTACGGGGAGTTAGAATCGGTTGAAGGCTGTATTGCTAGGTTTATGGTGCATCGCGATCAGCTCCCTGCCGTTATTGCTCGTTTGCTGGCCGATCTGGATGTGATTGATCTAACCGTTACCGATCCGCCGGTTGAAGATGTGATTGGCCGAGTTTTTCAGCAAGGACATGTAACGTGATGACAACCATCTTTCAAGGGCGTCGCCCCTGGCATATTGCCCGAACCTTGATGGTGGTGTACTACGCCTACATGTTGGAATACCGGGCAGAGCTGTTGTTTTGGGTGCTCTCGGGTAGCCTACCGCTGATTCTCATGGGGGTTTGGGTGCAGGCGGCTGAGACCGGACAGTTTGCCCTGTCCTCCTTAGAGTTTGTCCGCTATTTCTTCGCGGTCTTCCTCGTGCGCCAACTGACGGTCGTTTGGGTGATTTGGGAGTTTGAACGGCAGGTGGTGGAAGGAACGCTTTCCGCTAAGTTATTGCAGCCCTTGGATCCTGGCTGGCATCATTTCGCCTCCCACACGGCAGAACGGCTAGCGCGACTTCCCTTGGTCATCGGTATGATGGTGCTATTCTTCACCCTCTACCCCGATGCTCTCTGGCAGCCCGATCTCGCTAACCTAGGTCTGGGCTTGATGATGACCGTGCTGGCCTTTATCCTGCGCTTCTTAATCCAATACACCTTTGCTATGTTTGCCTTTTGGATGGAGCGGGCCGTTGCCATTGAGCAGTTCTGGTTTTTGCTCTATCTATTTCTCTCGGGTATGGTCGCCCCGTTAGAGGTTTTTCCGCCTATGGTGCGATCGCTTGTCCTATGGACACCGTTTCCCTATTTGATTAATATTCCAGCCAGTTTGATCGTAGGGCTGCCGGTAAATCTGACCCAGGCGTTTCTGGTCACCTTCGGGTGGATTGCCATCTTCTGGCTGCTCAACCGTTGGCTGTGGCATAAGGGGCTCAAGCACTACTCGGGTATGGGAGCTTAGTCCTGCGTATCCCCTCTCGCTATGATCCATGCCAAGTCTGAGGATACAGGTCAGAAGGTAGGCATGTTCAGCAACGATGATGGCAAAAAAAATAGGGGGCGATCGCCCCCTATGGTATATCAATGAACGTTATGAGCCGATCGGGCTAAACGACTAAACCGTCAACGTCCGTCGCTTGCTGACTAGCTTGAAGGTTTCAACAATGTCGCCTTCTTCCCAGCGGTTGAAGTTATCCAAGCCAATGCCACACTCATAGCCAGCGTTGACTTCTTTCACGTCATCCTTCACCCGCTTGAGGGAATCAAGATTACCTTCGTGAACCACTTCATTGCCTCGGCGCACCCGCACACGGCAGTTCCGAATCGCCTTACCCGACTGCACATAGCAACCGGCTACAGCACCCTTGCCTACAGGGAAGACTGCCCGCACTTCAACCTGTCCTAGTGGTTCTTCCACCATTTCAGGATCCAACAACCCTTCCATTGCTCCTTGAATATCTTCCAAGAGCTTGTAGATGATGTTGTACTCGCGGACGTCAACGCCAGCTTCATCAGACGCTTGACGGGCACCGCTCGCCAAGGTGGTATTGAAGCCAATGATCACGGCATTACTAGCCGCAGCCAAGTCTACGTCTGTTTCAGTCACCTCACCCGGTGCTGCCAGCAACACCCGAAGCTGTACTTCCTGTTGGGGTAGCTGCTGTAGAGAGCCCAAGATGGCTTCTACGGAACCCTGAACGTCGGCTTTCAGCACGAGGTTGAGTTCTTTCAGTTCGCCTTCCTGTGCCTGCATTGACAGGGTATTGAGGGAGACTCGGCGAGACGCCATAGCCTGCTGGAGGCGGGACTGACGCTGTTGCTCCTTGCGAGAATCGGCAACGGCTCGCGCTTCCTTCTCTTCCCGGAAGACTTCGAACTCATCCCCAGCAGCAGGTACTTCGCTTAAACCGAGCACCTCAACTGCAAAGGACGGATAGGCTGCCTCAACCCGTTGGAGGCGATCGTCAATCATGGCTCGCACCTTACAGAAGGAAGAACCAGCCACAAGGGTATCGCCTACCCGCAGTGAACCATTTTGAACCAGCAGGGTAGCAACCGGCCCACGAGACTTATCGAGGTTCGCCTCAATGACCGTCCCACGTGCGGGGCGATCGGGGTTG
Organism: Candidatus Obscuribacterales bacterium; assembly: GCA_036703605.1. Lineage (NCBI taxonomy): Bacteria > Bacillati > Candidatus Melainabacteria > Candidatus Obscuribacterales > Candidatus Obscuribacterales bacterium. The sequence goes on from DATNRH010001215.1 coordinate 4,486, forward strand.
GCATAGAGATCTTCAACCTCGGCTACGAGGAGAATCATCTCCAGCAAGGTGTCGAGGTTGTCGCCATTGATGGCACTCACCGGCACCATGATGGTGTTGCCGCCCCACTCTTCCGGCACCAGACCGTACTCCGTGAGTTCTTGCTTGACGCGCTCGGTCTGAGCCCCTTCTTTGTCTACCTTATTAATGGCAACCACAATGGGAACTTCCGCTGCCTTGGCGTGGCTAATGGCTTCGATGGTTTGCGGACGCACCCCATCATCAGCAGCAACCACAAGGACAGCAATGTCAGTCACCCGAGTTCCTCGGGCCCGCATAGCCGTGAAGGCTTCGTGACCTGGCGTATCTAGAAACACCACCTGTTGGGCGTTGTCTCCTTCGCCCATATCCACGTGGTAAGCCCCGATGTGCTGGGTAATACCGCCCGCTTCTCCTTGGGCAACCTTGGTCTTCCGAATAGAGTCGAGCAGGGTGGTTTTCCCGTGATCGACGTGACCCATAATGGTCACCACTGGCGGACGACGCTGCAGGCTTTCTAGGTCGCCCACATCAATCATATCGGTCACTTTCTTCGCTTCAGCTTCAGCTTCAGCGGTTTCTGCCGTAATGCCAAACTCTTCCGTGACGGTAATCGCCGTTGGAATATCTAGAATTTGGTTGATGTTAGCCGCAATACCCTTAAAGAAGAGGGTTTTGATAATTTCCGTTTCTGGAACACCAATCACCGCCGCTAGATCGTGGACGCTCAGGCTATCGGTCAACACAATATGTTCTGGCCGTTTGTCCTTTTGCTCTTGCTCGCGGCGATCGCGTCGGCTATTGCGAGAATTTTCTCGAGAACCGCCGCCAGAACGCTTCTTCTGAGCTTGGGCTGTGTTAGGAGCCTTAGGCTGCGGTGGACGCCCCTTAGGCTTGGGCGGACGGACTAGGGATAGGCTGACTTGATTAGCTCCATCCTCATCGCCATTGAGAACTTCATCCAAATCTTCATCTTCGTCAATGAGTGGCTGCGTGCGACGCTTGCTCTTGACACTCTTTGCCCGTGGCGTTTCTTCCTCATCTTCCTCGTGATCACGACGCGACTTACTGCGCTTGGGTGGACGAGGTGGTGCAGGACGCTGCAGATCTA
>DATNRH010001216.1 GCA_036703605.1 Candidatus Obscuribacterales bacterium
CATGTTACATACTCAATTTGGTAGACTTGAGGTACTGATAGAGCTGGTTGACCCATGACTATTGCAGTCGATCAAGCAATTCACCAGAAACCACTTAGCCTTGACGAGTTTCTCGCTCATTATGGTGGCGATAACCGCTACGAACTGATCGACGGAGAGGTGTTCGACTTGGAACCAACAGGCCTGCAGGTCGAAGTTGCAGCCTTCATAACAACGAAGATTTGTGTCCAAATCGACAGAGCAGATCTACCTTGGTTTGTCCTTCAGCGGGGACTGCTGCGCCCTTCTAACACTGCCATGACAGCATTTCGTCCTGATATCGCAGTCGTTGATCAAGATGAACTGACCCAAGAGCCGCTTTGGCATGACCAGTCAATCTTAACTCTAGGCACTTCGATTAAATTTGTGGCAGAAGTTGTGAGTAGCAACTGGCAAAATGATTATGCCCGTAAGCTTGAAGACTACGCAGCGTTAGGTATCCCAGAATATTGGATTGCAGACTACGCGGGATTGGGGGGAACTCGACATATCGGGAAACCCAAACAGCCCACCCTTTCTATCTGTACGCTAGTGGATGAAGAGTATGAAATTCAGCAGTTCCGAGGCAGTGAGATAATCGTCTCTCCAACCTTCCCAGAGTTGAGACTCATGGCTGAACAAGTCTTGAGGGCTAATAGGTGACGGTGCGGCATAACAACCCCAACGCAGCAGATGTACAGAAGCTGACAAAGAACTCGTAGATTCCCATTGATTCCAAGATTCACCCAAAACAGCCAACCACCCTAAGCTTCGAGCAGCTCAGCGATCGCTGCTTCAATCATCGCCGTTGCCTCCCGATTTCGGCCAGGGCCACCGGCATAATGCCCCCAAACCGAATCAATCACCCGCAGTTCTGCATTAGGCATCTGCGCCACCTCCAGCGCATTGTCCTCCGGTGTGAAATACAAATCCGTCGCACAAGGCATAATCAACGAACGAGCAGCGATCGCCCTAGCATGATGGGAAAGAAAGCTATTGCAGTACATCACCGACAGCAGGAAGATTCCTGATGCTGGCGGTTAACATCTATTGTGCTACATGGTGGATGGTTTGATCTTATTTGTTTCCAGAATTGCAACCACCTATACCTGCAACAGGCTTAACAACAGCAGTTTCTGCCATCAAAGGTCATCAGCACGTCCTCTATCTGTAGAGCCAGTCATACCTTCTACGCCATGATGGTGGACAAGGTAGCCATGGCGGCTGCGATCGCCCCTTCATCCAGTTCTGTATAGCTAAAGATAAACTCGTGACCGGGGTTCTCCCCCAGGTATTGGGGAGCGGCTGAGATCAGCCCAATGCCTACCTGCTCTGCCCGAGCGATCAGTTCTGCATCCGGGATGCTGGTCTGGAACCGCACCATCATGTGCAGCCCAGCATTTTCGCCCAAGATGGTGGCGCAATTCCCAAAATGCGTCTGCAATGCTGTCACCATGGTCTGCCGGCGCTGGTCGTAGAGCGATCGCATCCGGCGAATGTGGCGCTCCAGATGCCCCTCAGCGATAAAATCCGCCAGCACCGCCTGTTCCAGAGTGGGCACCTGGCGATCAGCCAGCCACTTGGCCCGGCTGAAGAGGGGCACTAGGGCCGAAGGGAGCACCATGTAGCCGATCCGCAAAGACGGAAACAGCACCTTCGAGAACGTGCCTAGGTACAGCACCGACTGCCCGCTGCCCAACCCCTGCAACGCCGGAATGGGTCGCCCGCCGTAGCGATATTCGCTGTCGTAGTCATCTTCAAGAATCAGACAACCCTGCCGCTGTGCCCAAGCCAGCAGCGCTAGCCGACGCGGCAACGACAGCACTGCCCCAGTGGGAAACTGGTGGGAAGGGGTGACATAGACCAGTCGAATCGGTCTGGTCAACCGGGCCAGGGTATCCACATCCATGCCCTCTCCATCCACCGAAATAGGATGGAGGTTAGCCCCCTGGCTGGCAAAGATACGGCGGGCACTAAGGTAGCTGGGTTCTTCTAGGGCCACAGTATCGCCAGGGGAGACCAGAAGCTGAGTGGCCAGGCTGAGGGCCTGCTGGGTGCCGTTGGTGATCAAAATCTGGTCGGGATGGCACTGCACGGCGCGGGCCTGGGTCAAATAGGTGGCGATCGCTTCCCGCAGTGGCCCATAGCCCATGGGGTCGGTGGCGTAGTCGAGCCAGTCTGCCCGCCGACAGTGGCGTGACAGCAGTTGCCGCCAAATCCCCAGGGGCACGTGGTCGAGGGCGGGACGACCATAGCGAAAGCTGATCGGGGTCTGGGGTTCCGGACTTGGCCCAGCATCAACCTCAGCCAGACGTTGACCGTAGGCAGAAAGTACCAGGGACGGCAGTGATTCTGAGGGAACTGGCTCGACTCCGGGCGCATGAAGCAGGATTTCCGGCAGTTGTTCGCCCACATAGGTGCCGGAGCCGACCACGGTTTGCAGATAGCCTTCACTGAGTAACTGGTCATAGCTCTGGGTGACGGTGGCCCGAGACACCCCTAGGCTCTGGGCCAGGGCACGGGTGGAGGGAAGACGCTGGCGCGGGGCGAGCTGGCCGGTGAGAATCTTCTGGCGCAGGGCGGCGTAGATCTGCTGGTAGCAGGGCATCGGGCTCTGGGCATCGAGTAGCAGGGTGAACTCCATAGGGACAAAGTGGACTGGTGGATTTTATCAGAATTGGCTCTTGTGGGTTACCAATCTGCTGTCTATGCTAGGCGAACAGTCGTAATTGTGCTATTCCCCAGTTCTGCCAGCCGAAAGACATCTCCCATGGTGACAACCCCTGCCGTAGCCTTTCGAGCCGCCACTTCCCAAGAGGACGGAGTGATCGCCGAGCACTTTTACCGCATGTGGCGCGACTTGGGGATAACCGATGCGGTGATTCAGCCCCAGTGGCCCAGCCTCTGCACCGAGTTCATCGCCCACGCCCGCCAGCACCTGCACTACCAGGCCTTTGTAGCCGAGGTAGAAGGGGCGATCATTGGCTCTGCAGGAGGGCAGCGCTTCGCCGGGCTGTATCCCTGGATTATCTCCCCCAGCGATCGCCAGTACGGCTATATCTGGGGCGTCTATGTGGAGCCGGAGTATCGCCATCGGGGCATCGCTTCCCAGCTGATCCGGCTCACCGTGGAGCATTTGCGAGCGATCGGCTGCACCAAAGTGGTGCTGAATGCTGCCCCCAAGGCTCACCCCCTCTACCAGCGACTAGGCTTCCGCGACAGCAATTTGATGGAACTCGATCTAAGCGCAACCGAACTCCCATGAAGCTTTCCCTAACTCCAGAATCCAGCCATCTGGCGGACTACCTCGCTCCCTCACCGGTGATCGATTGGCACCATCCGACCATTCCGCCCCTAGCAAAATCCCTGACCAAGGACATTCCCTCGGTTCCGGAGCAGATCAAGGTGGTATACGAATGGGTGCGCGATCGCATCTCCCACACCTGCGATATAGGTGACCATCGCGTCACCTGCACCGCCTCCGAAGTGCTGCACCAGGACCACGGCTTCTGTTTTGCCAAGGCCCACCTGCTGGCGGCGCTGCTGCGCAGTTGCGCCATTCCCACCGGCCTTTGCTACCAGCGCCTGGTATTCGACGATGCCCAGCCCGACCGATTCACCCTCCATGGTCTCAACGCCGTCTACCTACCAGAGCTAAACCGCTGGGTGCGCCTAGATGCCCGGGGCAATAAACCAGGGGTGCAAGCAGAATTTTGCTGGAATCGCGAACAGCTTGCCTACCCCATCCGCCCTCACCGCGGCGAAGTGGACTATCCCAACCTCTATGCCGAGCCACATCCCACCATCGTCACCGCGTTGCAAACCCACCCCACTGCCCTAGCCCTCATCGACCACCTCCCCGCCACTCTATAACGCCCCTCTCCTCCAACCTCCCCTATCCCCTACCCTTTAGGAGCTCTTTCCCATGCCCCACTCCTCTGTACCGACCCCTCGCACCCAAGTCAAGCGCATCCCCCAGCGGGCCAGCTACAACTCCCAGCAGGTCTATGACATTCTCGATGAAGCACTGGTCTGCCACCTCGGCTTTGTCGTCGAAGGGCAACCTTTTGTGATTCCCACCGCCTATGGCCGTTTGGAAGATAAGCTCTATATCCACGGTTCCCCCGCTAGCCGCATGTTGCGCACCCTAGATCAGGGGGTGGATGTCTGCCTCACGGTGACGCTGCTGGATGGACTAGTGCTGGCGCGATCGGCCTTTCACCACTCGATGAACTACCGCTCGGTGGTGCTGTTTGGCACGGCAACTCGGGTGGATAACCCGACTGAAAAACTGACGGCACTCAAAGCATTTACCGATCACGTAGTGCCCGATCGCTGGGCAGAGGTGCGCCCCCCCAACCCCCAAGAACTGGCCGGTACCCTAGTGCTGTCCCTGCCGATCGCTGAGGCCTCAGCCAAGATACGCACCGGCCCACCGATTGATGCGCCGGAGGATTATGGGCTGCCGGTGTGGGCAGGGGAAATTCCGCTACAACTGACGGCGGCGGCTCCGGTGGTTGATGATCGCTGTCTACCTCAGCTTGAGGTGCCGGAGTATGTGGTGTCCTATCAGCGGACATAGATCAAGCCATATGGATAGGCTTAAACAACTGCGTAGCGTCAGGATTCAGTCTCTTGGCGTTACGCAAGCTTATTTCAATCGTCATACGCTCTGACGATGAGGCGGCTGCTATGCCAGCATGGGATATGGAAGTGCGATACTTCAACTTTATTTTATTGAGATTTTACTCAAATCGCCATCATACAGACATTTTAGGGATGACTCCCTAAAAGCCGATAGAACAATCCTCGACCGTTCTTGTACAATGTCAAGGCTATGAACGTCAGCCGATTAGACACAGATCTACTGGATGCTACCCTGCGATTGGTGCGATTGACCGAATCGGCTGACGACTACAGCATGTTGGCTCCGCTCGTGATAAAAGAAATCACCTATCGATTGCTGAAAGGTGCCCAAGGTAGTCGCCTGCAGCATCTTGCCAGAGTCGGCGGTCAATTTCACCGCATGGCCCAAGCGATCGCACTATTACAAGAACGGTTCAATCAACCCATTCAAATTGAGGCGATCGCACCGGAACTAGGAATGAGTGCATCGGGTTTCCACGTCCACTTCAAGGCCACCACAGCGATGAGCCTGCTGCAATTTCAGAAGCAACTGCGGCTGCAAGAAGCCCGACGGCTGATGCTGAGTGAGCAGCTTGATGCGGCAGAAGCCGGGAGCCGTGTTGGCTACGATGACGCCTCCCATTTCAGCCGGGAGTACAAGCGTTACTTCGGCGCACCGCCAATGCGCGACGTGGCGCAACTTCGCCGTCTGGTGACGGAATCATGATCACTCCTATCTGCTCAGAATTGGGAATTTCGGCGCTGCTGAATCAGGAGATAAACCGCTAGCCACAGGATCTGAACCTTCATGCAACATATTGCTGGGTGAAACTATCTGGTTGCACCCATTGAACAGAAGTTTCCGGTTCAAGTGGTTACAATTAAAAAACTATCGCTCACCGATACCAGAATATTGAGGCGCAAAAAGATATCTTCGTTGAATGGGACAAATCACGTCATTATTCATTAGAAAAGTTGTTGGAGAAGCCGAAGACGACATCGACAAGAATGCCTTGTTGCGGTCGATTGGTATCGAGCCAGACAACCCCATTGACCCCGCGCAGATGGTGTCTGACACAGCATACTATGCCTTGCTGGAACAGGTTGCGATCGCTGAAAACAATGGCACGACCCTACCATTAAGAGCTGGTGCAGCCATGCGCTGTGATGATTACGGTGCCTTTGGTCTGGCCTGGAAGTCGGCGACTAATCTGCGAGGCTCCTATGAGCGGGCAGAACGCTACGCCCGCTTGTTGACAAGCGTTTCGACCTATGAGGTTGAAATGGTGGATCAGGGAGCATTGATGCATTTACATCGAGCGGGTGAGCGACGCCTGGGTATGCGGCTTTCAAATGAGGCTACGATCGCCAGCATCGTCTCAATCAGTCGACAAGTTTCCACAACGGTGTTCAAACCGCTGGCTGTTTATTTCAAGCATCCAGCGCCCAACGTTATCGAGAATCATGAAGTCTATTTTGGCTGTGCGGTTCATTTTGATGCGGATAAAGACGCCCTGTTGGTTTCCCATGAATCGTTGCAAACAGCGAACCAGCTCGGCGACGAAAGCATTTCCAAGTTCTTTGATACCCACCTTGAGGCTGAACTGTCTAAGCTGGCAGACGTCAACTCCCTCGAACAACGGATTCGTATTCATGTTTCTCGATGCTTGAGTGAGGGCGTTCCAACAATTTCTGATGTCGCAGGGCACTTCAGCATGAGCGGGCGAACGTTGCAACGCCGGCTGTTAGATCTTGGCTATTCCTATCAAACACTGGTGGATGAATCAGGACGCCAGTTAGCCGAACGGCTTTTACAGCAAACCGACTATTCTCTGGCTGAAGTGGCGTTCATGACTGGCTTCTCCGAGCAAAGTGCCTTCACACGAGCATTTAAGCGCTGGTCGGGGCAAACACCACGATCTTTCCGCATCAATCCCCAATCTAACTCGGGTTGAGTTGAAATTGGCGCGTGGGGTCAAATTTTCGGCAGCAGGTGTCAAGAAATGCCTTGGTCAAACTTTCTATAGTTGGCTTGCAGTTAACTCATTGAGGCAAGCAAGCCATGAACATCATTCACAATCAAACCCAAAACCCCAAAGGACTGACCCTTGTTCTCGGTGGCACTGGAAAGACAGGTCGCCGGATCGTTGCCGCATTGGAGGCGAAGGGCGTGCCGACCCGGATCGGTTCGCGATCGGCCTCTCCAGCTTTCGATTGGCACCATGAAGCCGGTTGGGATGCTTGTCTGCAAGAGGTTAAAGCCATCTACATCAACTACGCGCCAGACCTTGCCATGCCTGGTGCAACCGATGCCATTCAGGCTTTTGTGAACCGAGCCAAACGCCATGGCGTTAAGCGCCTAGTGCTCCTGTCTGGACGGGGTGAAGCCGAAGCCCAAGCTTGTGAGCGGATCGTGCAGGCAAGCGGCGTTGACTGGACCATCGTCCGAGCTAGCTGGTTCAATCAAAACTTCTCAGAGGGCGCGTTTCTCGATATGGTTATGGCCGGTCAAATCATGCTCCCGGCAGGCAACATCCCGGAGCCTTTTGTCGATGTCGATGATATTGCTGAAGTTGCCGTCGCTGCACTTACGGAAGCCGATCATGCCGGAGAAGTTTATGAAGTCACCGGCCCTCGCCTGATGACCTTCACTGATATTGCGACCGAGCTCTCAAGCGCCATTGGCCGTGAGATTACTTATGTTCAGATCCCTCACGAGGCCTTTGTAGCTGGCGTCAAAGAATCCGGCGCGCCAAAAGAAGTGGTTTGGATGTTGGACTATCTATTTACCACCGTGCTTGATGGACGCAACGCTCGCCTCACTGATGGAATTCAACGTGCCTTGGGCCGTCCACCCAAAGATTTTTCTGTGTATGCCAGAGAGATAGCTGCTACAGGTCTATGGAAGGGGAGTGCTCTAGCTGTCTCATGATGAACTGTATCTTACCTGTATATTTCTAGGGTGATTTTGCTTTTGGCTGAGGCTACAACGCTGCTTCAGCCTTAGGCATCCTTGGCTACAGAGAGCATCATGCTGGGCAACGACTCTAGTTCGCTGTCAAAGATCAGGGTGCTAGACGGTTTGTTCATCGGATGCAAGATCGCAATCTTGTTGGGTGCCTTCCGTCAGATCATTACCTCAACCCCCCTTCATGCAACAACGCCCTGGCAACGCATCCCATAATCCTTGGGCATCCTCTCAACGGCGATCGCCACCATCCACGCCGACAATGTCTCGCGTTTCAACATCTAATGCCAGCCAAATCCACTGTTTGTTACCTTTATTACCCACAAACGACCATATCTCATCACACTGGATAGTTAAATACCTTTTTTTAGCTCGTCCGTTCACTTAACGGGGCGGCGAAGTTTAGCTTAGAATGAGCGATCGCCTCTGAGCCCTAGCGATCGCTCTTCAAAGACTCTAACCCAGAGAATTTAGAGATTACACTGGAGTGGGAAGCGCCAACGAAGGAGTGAGCCTTGACCCCGCTAGAGGATCTGCTGCAACAGTGTACGGTCAAGATCACTGTCCCCGGTGGTTGGGGGACGGGCTTTTTTGTGGCGTCTGGGTGGGTGCTCACTTGTGCCCATGTGGTACGCAAGGCGGCTGATTCGCCGATCGCCCTGTTCTATGCAGCGCGAGGGGTGTCTCTGTCGGCGATCGCTACGGCAAAAGCTGATGATGGTGAAACCCTTGATCTGGCGCTGTTGAAACTCTCTGAGCCCCTGCCTGATCATCCCTGTGTGCTTTTGGATGAGGAGTCGGTGGCGATCGGTCAAGCTTTGTACAGCTACGGCTATTTGAAGTCCTATCCCCAGGGTGCTCCTGTGCGTCCTGTCCATGAAGGATTGACGGGGGACGTGCCTCCGTTGCTCAAGCTGCAAGGGGCACAAATTGAGGCGGGAATCAGCGGTGCGGCGTTGCTGAATCTTAGAACGGGCAAGGTGTGTGGCATGGTGAAGGAAACCCGTGCTGCTGGGTTTGATCTGGGCGGTGGGGCGATTCCCACTCGGGTGATTTTGGAGCAGTTTCCGGAGTTGCGGGAGCTTCAGCGGGCGTTTCATGAGGGCGATCGCCGCTGGCGTGATGTGCTGGTCAATCCGACGCCGACTGAGGGCATTATTCAGACCAACTTCGGGGGACATAATTATCAAACTCGCACTGGGGCGAATAACACTAACTACATTGGCGAAAATCATATTTATAACTATGCTGCACCTCAGCCAGAGGCAGGTTCCAGCATAGGGAAAATCGATTTTCAGCCTTATCTACAAGCCGTTGTCAGTCACTACTCCCAACAGCGTCACCTGTACACGCCGACGGATGCGCTGTTGCCGTTGGAAGCTAGATCAGTGGAACGGCAGGAGGGGGAAGATAGGCAGAAGAAGAAAGTTGAGCAGTTTCCGGTGCTGGCGGGGCTGCGGAAGTATGCGCTAGGGGAAAAGCGGGAGCATGTGTTGCTGGCAGGGCGACCAGGTTCGGGGAAATCGACAGCGTTGCGGCAGTTGGTGCTGGCCTTAGCAGAGGAAGCCATACAAGACCCTAATTTGCCGATTCCAGTTTTGGTGCAGTTGAAGGCTGATCGTTCGGTCCCTGAGTTAATTCAGGCGGAGTTTCGACGGGCAAAACAGCGGGTAACGGTTGAGGAGATTGATGATTGGTTGTTGGACGATCGATTGATCCTGCTGCTTGATGGGGTGAACGAGGTACCAACGGACAAGCGACGACAAGCCCTGGCGCTATATCGAGAAGATAATCTTTCGGTGCCCATAGTATTTACCACGCGAGATCTGGCGGTGGGTGGTGACTTGGGCATTGGCCAGCGGTTGGAGATGAAACCGCTATCGCCGGAGCAAATAAACGTGTTTGTGGGTAAGTATTTGCCAGAGCATGGGGAGCAGTTGTTGAGGCAATTGCGCGATCGCCTGCGAGAACTGGCAGAAACGCCCCTGCTGTTGAAGCTGCTCTGTGATGTGTTTGATCCAGAGACGAACCAAATTCCCCAAAATCGGGGGGAATTATTTCAATGGTTCGATCGAGATTATAAGCGGATTAAAAAAGAAATTGAATACGTGCCTGTCTCTGAGAATTTTTGGGAATTCAAATCAGAAATTCTTCAGTATTTGGCATTCTCTATGATTCAAGGTGAAGTACCAACCGCTGACCGCCAGGAACCTCCTGAACCCTG
>DATNRH010001217.1 GCA_036703605.1 Candidatus Obscuribacterales bacterium
GAAGAGGCCGCATTCATTGTTCCCGCACTACATTCTGACGTGTCCATGTCGATGTCCTCGCATCTCTGCCACGCAGCTAACACTTAGAACGAAACGTGGCTACCAAATGTGGAATTGCCAGTGTTGATCTGAAAGAAGATCGGTTGTTGAATATGCAGCCAATAAACCGAAAATCCAGGGTTAGGGCATCCAAGAGAGGCTGGGCCTTCGAAGAGGAGTACGAACGTTGCTTGCAATGATGGGTCGATTTCGTGAGCAATCTCGCAGTACTGCATGGTAAGCCAGGAGACAAACCTGGCCCCGCGGGCCCACCGAGATGGTAAAAGAGGCGTCCGCCCTGGGTGACTTGGCTGCTAGAATGAGGGGCGCAGCCGGGAATGGCGTGGCCTCCACGAGGCGATCGCTGGTGCAACCCTCCATCCCACACTCTGCTGCTGCATAAAGCTAGTTGATTAGGCTCCAGATAGTAGGAAATAGTAATTCTCTCTTACTAGACGGGGCCGGTAAATCTGTCTCGGTACTTTACCTGCACTACAGAGTCACCAGAGATGCCGATGAAGATTCCATTCCAGTTAAGGCGGCCACGCTGGGGGACAGTAAACCACATAGAGTAAGGGAAACTGCAGTTCGGACTCTCAAGAGAGGCAAAGTCTGGCTCTAAAGTGTAGCTCGCGCTGAAGTTTCCACTGTAAGAGAAACCAGCCACCTCTCGCCTCCCAGTTCTGCAAAACACGCCCGACTCAGCCGCACTTGTCAGCACCTCAAATGGGGCCTCGCACCTACAAGGTCTTAGAACATTCTAAGACGACAGGGGCGGACTAGAAGGGGGTATAAGGGATCAAAGGGATTGTAGCCCGGTCTTAGTACATTCTAAGGTAGGCAGAGGAGGAATAAAGGGGCTGGGAGAGGAGGGAGGGGCCAGAAACACAACTCTCAAGACGCTCTACACTACTCCTACATAGTACTGCACACTCAAATTTTGCTCTTAACGCACACTAAACTCCTATCTTTTGTCCAAAAAAGGGAGAAAGGGGCAAGGAAGAAGATAAAAGGGCATTGGGG
>DATNRH010001218.1 GCA_036703605.1 Candidatus Obscuribacterales bacterium
AGGCGGAGGCAATTTATCTGGGGATTAATGCGGTAGATTATTCCGGCTATCCCGACTGTCGTCCAGACTATCTGGCGGCGTTTCAGCAGTTAGCTAATCTATCGTCTAAGGTAGGATTAGAAGGTAAGGCTCCTCAGCTAGTGGCTCCCTTGGTGGAAGACAGTAAGGTGGATATTGTGCGGCGGGCGCTGGCGCTGGGGGTGCCGATTCATCAAACCTGGTCTTGCTATGAGGGGGGAGAGCAACCCTGTGGCCTCTGTGATTCCTGCCGAATTCGCGATCGCGCTTTAATCGATGCGGGGCGTCCAGATTTGGCTAGTGCGGTGGGGCGATCGCAGATGTCGATGCGTTAGGACAGATCGGTGGGGTTATCGGTGGGGGATGAGACTAAGTTATCTAGGTGAGCGATCGCGTCTTGTACAAAAGCCTGCATGAAGCGATCGCGCCGGTGGAGCTGAAACTGCTGTTGCACAACATCGGTCATGCCGCCATCGCCCCAGTCTTGTCCTTGTTGGAAATAGGTGATGAAGCTATAGCCAGCGATGCGGGTAAGGTAGGCGGCAGTGGCTCCCTGCACGGCTCGCCCCACCAGAAAGGTGGCTACATTGGTTTGCAGCGCCACGGATAGCAGCTCGATGGTTCCCTTGAGGATACCCAGTCCCGCCAAGGTTTTCACCAATGCCAACGCCAGCGCCTTACCCGACTCTAGGTCTAGGTCGCAGCCATAGATTTGCCCCAGATCAACAATCATCTTGGCATTGACCGCCGCTGCGGCCACAAGATCTACCCCCGGCAAGGGTGTCGCAGCAATGACGCCGGCCCCAATCCATTGATAGCGATCGATAATGGCTTCGGCCCGCTGGCGGCGTTCTTGGTTGAGCCACTGGCGGGTCTCGTCGCTGAGCCGTTGGGACTGCAGCAAAATATTGTCGGCAATTAAATCTTCGCCGTCGTTGCGAAGGATGGTGGCTAGGCGCTGCATCAAGGGCTCTAGCATGGGCTCGGGCGTCACCCATTCGCCGGTGTTGAGGCGTACAGGCCGCGGCTGGGCGGCGATCGCCACGATATCCTCTGGAGCGATCTGGCCGGCCAGGCGCTGCTGGATCTGCAGCAGCAGGGTGGCGAGGTCAGATTCTGGGTACAGATCGATTTTGTTGAACACCAACACCAAGCGCTTGCCCATCTCTAGGAGCGATCGCACGACGGCATATTCCGACTGCCGCAGGTCATTGTCCACAACAAACAGTAGCAGGTCGGCTTCGGCGGCCAGGTGGCGCACCTGCTGCTCTCGCTGGGTACCCATGACGCCCGTTTCCGCAAGCCCCGGCGTGTCGGTCAACTGCAGACGACGCTGGAGGCCCCGCAGCCGCAGACCATAGGTTTGGTTGTCCACCGTGGTGCCAATGGGCGCAGCCATCGGCCCGCCCACTCGGCCAATGAGACCGTTCACCAGGGATGTTTTACCCGCCGACCCAGTGCCAAACACCACCATATGCAGCGATCGCCCTTCTAGATCCTGGCCAATGGCCTGGGAGCGATCGCGCAACACTTGACGGGTGACCTCGTCTTGCACCTGTTCCACCTGCTGCTGTACCCCAGCCAGAACGGCCTGGGCTGCCGATGCTTTGTTGGTGGGAGCCACGGGCGGCCGCTGGGCTCGCTTGCGTTGGCTTGCCTGCCACCAGCGCCATAGGGGATAGACCAGCAACGCGATCGCCCCCAGCAGTAATCCCAGGACTAGCACGAGGAACAGATTGGCCAGTAGAGGGGACATTAGGGAAAGATCGGCATACAGACCAGCTACGCTAGCCAGCGCAATCAGAATCGCCCCTAATGCCAGGACGATCAGACCGATTTGTATACCCCACGGAAGGCGAGACATGGATGCTAACCTAGCGGACAGTGAACCTGTGATAGCAGCAAAAAACGTCGGATGCCCACGTATCTCCCGAGCAGATCCTGTGCAGTGGCTTCCGACATTTCATCAAGTGCAAACTCTAGTGTAAGACAGAGATCACATGTCGCGTTCAGGGGTTAGCCTGCGCGCATTCCACCTCGGCGGTTTCCGCCGCCGCTGTTCTCTCTGGGTTTTGCCTTATTTACCCGTAGCTCACGACCGAGCCACTCTGCTCCATCTAACTCTGCAATCACAGTGTCTTCCACAGAATCTTCTTTCATCTCGATGAAAGCAAATCCACGCTTTCTGCCTGTTTCACGGTCAGTAGGAAGGCTGATGCGAGAAACCTCGCCATATTCAGCAAATACTTCTTGCAGGTCTTCTTCGGTTGCCTGAAAAGACAGGTTGCCAACGTAAATAGTCACGATCCTCTCCAAACCAAATCAGTACATTTACAATTCGGAGAGAACATAAGGACTGCGTACCACAATTCTCGCTCTGCTGCCGAACCTTTCTTGCGTGCAATCATATCCTATCTACGCAAAAATGGCAGTAGAGTTTTTGTTAAGTTTTTGAAACATTCACAAAAATATCGCCGTACCAAGCAGTACGGTCGCGTCATGGGGTGAATTAAAAGCGTTTGAGGAGACAACCATAACAGGTGATAAAGCGCACCGCGTTATGTAACGTAGATTTCATTGTAGCAGCACATGTAGAGCGACTCCGAATTCTGCTGGGCCAGATATGGAGTTCTTAACCTATTTTTCATCTTTTGGGCGATCGCTCCAGATGGCGGCGATCGCTAGGATCATCGCTGGGATAGGTGTCTAGTTGTATCATTCTCTATCCTTTTATGAACGGCTCCATGGTTTTGTAACGTGCCTAACCATATCTCTCGCTAACCCCTGCAAAATTCAGACTAGCGTTAGGCTGAGGCTCTGGTGTCAGGATGGGTGCGATCGCCGATCGGCTCCAAGCATGGCAAAGGCTACGGGATTAAAACAAGGAGTTGTCGATGAGCCAAGTGGTGATTCAGGGTGGACGGATTGTAACGGCGGTGGATGATTACGTCGCCGATATTTTGGTGGAGAATGGCAAGGTCGAGGCGATCGCTCGCCACTTGGACGTACCGGGGGCTGTGTGTCATGACGCGACCGGGATGCTGGTGATTCCGGGGGGCATTGACGTCCATACCCATATGGAAGGCCCCCAGGGGCCAGCGATGAACTGTGATACCTATGAGTCGGGTACCTATGCGGCGGCTTTTGGCGGTACAACGACGATCGTTGACTTTGCTTATCAAGGGCGGGGGGAAAGCGCTAAGCAGACGTTGGACGAACGCCTGGCCTTGGCAGAGCCGCAGGTCTGTATCGACTACAGTTTCCACATGGTACTCACGGACATTAATCCGGATGTGTTGGCAGAGTTGCCGGATCTGATCAACCAGGATGGGATATCCAGTATCAAAATGTACATGGCCTATCCCGGCACCCTGATGGTGAGTGATGCAGATATTTTTCGCACCATGCGCGCCGTGGGTGACCATGGCGGCATGGTGAATCTCCATGCCGAGAATGGGCAGGTGATTCAGGTGTTGATTGAAGAGGCATTAGCCCAGGGCAATACGTCGCCGAAGTATCATGCCCTGACTCGCCCTCGGATTATGGAAGCTGAGGCTACCCATCGAGCGATCCGCATTGCTGAATTGGCGGAGATTCCGGTCTATATCGTACATCTCTCTGCTCCAGAAGCCCTCGCGGCGGTGGTGGAGGCCCGCGATCGCGGCATTGAGGCGTTTGCCGAAACCTGTCCCCACTATTTGTTTCTCCACAGCGAGGAATATGAACGTCCTGGCTTTGATGGGGCCAAGTATGTGATGACGCCACCGTTGCGGGATCACCATTGCCATCATGATCTATGGCGAGGGTTGCGGTTTGATGATCTACAACTGGTGGCCACGGATCACTGTCCGTTTTGCATGAATGAACAACCCCTGGGCGTACGGTTTTCGAAACAATTGGGCCACGACAATTTCAACAAAATTCCCAACGGTGCTCCTGGGGTAGAAGATCGTTTAGTGCTGATCTATGACGGCGGTGTGCGCACGGGCAAAATTTCCCTGAATCGCTTCGTGCAACTCACGGCTACGGCCCCTGCCAAGATGTTTGGCCTATTTCCCCGCAAGGGCACGATCGCTGTGGGCAGTGATGCCGATTTGGTGATCTTTGATCCAGAAGAACAGCATGTGATTAGCGCCAGCTCCCACCATTCGCGGGTAGACTATTCCATGTTTGAAGGGCGGCAGGTGACTGGCAAGGTGAAGAAGGTGTTTGTGCGAGGACGCTTGCTGGTGGATGGCGATCGCTGGTGTGGAGAAGCAGGCTATGGCACTTTTCAAAAGCGATCGGCCTCGGGACGGATCCTATAGTTCTTCTTAGGACTCCTGAAACCTCAGAACGGCTTTTGCAGTCATGACCCTTAGGAATGTGAGTGCTGGGACGTAGGGGCGATCGCTCCCCATCGAGGGCGATCGCCGTTACCATCAGTGTCATAGCAATCCATTGTCCTGCCCATGCCTAGCCCAATGAGCTGGGTTTGTTCATCCTCTGGATAGGCAGGAAAAGTCTTGATGAGCCGTTACTAAAGAATCCTATGGCAGCCACAGCGTCGTTTCGTTCCCTTGGGTCTTGTCTCAAGCGTCTGTCCAAACCCCTGATCGTCGGCAGTATGGCGATCGCCCTCAGTTTGGGCGCATCTCCGGCTTGGGCTGGAGACCCCTTCCGCACGAGTGACCCTCACAGCATTGGTGATCAAACGGAAGCGGCTTTCCGCGCCATGTTTGAACAGGGCAATTATGTAGAAGCCGGTCGCCTATTAGAATCTGCCGAAGACGATGAACCTATGTCCCACGCCATGGTGGCTTCCCTGGCCTACCTAGAAGAGGATTGGGATACCATGGGTCGCCGCGCTACGCTCACCCGTGAGGCGGCAGAAGCTTTGGTGGAGACGGATCCTTTACGGGGCAATCTTTATATAGCCGTGGGGCATTTCATGGAAGGAGCCCATGTGATTATGACCCAAGGCACCCTTCGGGGATCACCCACGGCTTTAATGAAGCTGCAGAGTGTTTTTAGCCACATCAATGCGGCTGAAGCGATTGATGCCACTGATCCAGAATTGAATCTGGTCAAAGGGTTTATGGATTTGATGATTGCCGTGAATTTGCCCTTTGCTGATCCGGAAGAGGCAATTAGCCGCCTAGACAACTATGCTGCACCGCCCTACGTGGCCCAGCGCGGGATTGCGGTGGCTTGTCGTGATTTGGATGACCATAGCTGCGCTATGGACGCCATAGATCAAGCGATCGCTGCGGCTCCCAATAATCCAGACTTGTACTATCTCAAGGCGCAAATTTTGGTGCAGCAAGGGGATGAAGCGGCCAGCCTTGAGTTTTTCGACCTGGCTCTGGAGAGTCGCGGTAATTTCCCCACGGCCCTCGGCAACCAAATTGCTTGGGAGCGGTGTCGTACCAATAATCGGGTGACGGACGGTAATCAAAATTGCGATCGCCTACGTCGCTAACGAAGCACTGGTATTCATCGATGGCCCATTGTCCCTAGCTGGTCTTAACCACCGGAATTAATCGATTTCCCGTCGTCCTTCTAAGGCGCGCGCCAGGGTGACTTCGTCGGCATATTCTAAATCACCGCCCATCGGCAGCCCAAAGGCAATGCGGGTCACCTTGGTAAATGGTTTCAGCAACTGCCCGAGATACAGCGTCGTGGTTTCTCCTTCGACGCTGGGGCTGATGGCGATGATCACTTCTGACACCTGCTGCTGGCTAACGCGGCGAATCAAAGGCGCAATGTGTAGTTGATCAGGGCCAACGCCATCCATAGGGGAAATCATGCCCCCAAGCACATGATACTTACCGCGATACTCGCGAGTTTTTTCTAAGGCGATTACGTCTCTAGAATCGGAGACGACGCAAATCGTTTGGTCATCCCGCGAGGGCGCACGGCAGATTTCACAAACGGGCTCTGCCGATAGATGAAAGCAGATAGAACATAGCCCAATCTGCTGCCGAGCTGCTACTAAGGCATCGGCAAGGGCCTGAACCTCCGTTTCCGGTCGTTTTAAGATGTGTAGGGCTAGCCGCTGAGCTGTTTTGGGGCCAATGCCAGGCAGGCGCTGGAACTGTTCAATCAAGCGGGCTAAGGGACGTGTGTAAACCGTAGCTGTTCCTCCAACCAATGCCTTTCAAATCATAGCGGGCGATCGCCCCTGTTTTCCAACCCAGAGCGATCGCCCGTTTTCGTCCATAAACATAGCGCGTGTCCAGACAAGAACACGCGCTATGACGTTAGCCTAACTTAGAGAACGGTGGGATTAACCGATTTCAGGCGCATCCACAGCAGCCAAGTCTAGGGGGAAGTTGTGAGCGTTGCGCTCGTGCATCACTTCCATACCCAGGTTGGCACGGTTCAAGACATCCGCCCAAGTTCCGATGACACGACCTTGAGAGTCGAGAACGGATTGGTTGAAGTTGAAACCGTTCAGGTTGAACGCCATCGTGCTGATGCCCAATGCCGTGAACCAGATGCCCACTACTGGCCATGCACCCAAGAAGAAGTGCAGTGCGCGGGAGTTGTTGAAGCTGGCGTATTGGAAGATCAAGCGACCGAAGTAGCCGTGGGCTGCAACGATGTTGTAGGTCTCTTCTTCCTGCCCAAACTTGTAACCGTAGTTCTGAGACTCGGTTTCGGTCGTCTCACGTACTAGGCTGGAGGTCACCAAGGAACCGTGCATCGCGGAGAACAGAGAGCCACCGAAGACACCCGCCACACCCAACATGTGGAAGGGGTGCATCAAGATGTTGTGCTCGGCTTGGAACACGAACATGAAGTTGAAGGTACCGGAGATACCCAGAGGCATCCCGTCCGAGAAGGAACCTTGACCAATCGGGTAGATCAAGAACACAGAGGTAGCAGCAGCCAAGGGAGCGCTGTAAGCAACGCAGATCCAAGGGCGCATACCTAAGCGGTAGGAGAGTTCCCACTGACGTCCCATGTAGCAGAAGATGCCGATGAGGAAGTGGAAACAAACCAATTGGTAAGGGCCACCGTTGTACAACCACTCATCTAAGGAAGCTGCTTCCCAGATGGGGTAGAGGTGCAAGCCAATGGCGTTAGAAGAAGGCACAACCGCACCGGAGATGATGTTGTTGCCGTAGATCAAAGAGCCAGCGACAGGCTCACGGATACCGTCGATGTCAACCGGGGGGGCTGCCACGAAGGCAATGATGAAACAGATGGTAGCGGTGAGCAGGGTGGGGATCATCAAGACGCCGAACCAGCCTACATAAAGGCGGTTATCGGTGCTGGTGACCCAGTTGCAAAACCGCTCCCATACATTAGCGCCATCGCGCTGCTGTAAGGTTGTAGTCATAATGCAATAAGTCCTTGTTGAGGTATGTAATTAAAGAAAAATGATGCGCCAAGCATGAATGGCTCGACGTACTGATCATCATATTTGTTGATCCGTGATCTTCTGAACTAAACTACATTGTTTTTGACAAAGGTTTATATTCAGAAACATGAATCTTTGAATTCACGTCCTACTGAATTAACGGAATTTCGTTGTTCTCGCATCAGGTTACTAAGGGAGCGATCGCTCCTAGGTTAATCAATTCAAGTGGTTAACAATAGTCATATTTTGTATTAAGTACGAAGGCGATCGCTGCAATATTTTGCAATATATGTTTACTTGTTCAGAATGAAGATGAGCTAGGCGTTGAAGGGGATGGTACGCCCTAATGTTGACCTCTAGACTCTGCTAGGTGGGAAGGCGTAACGATTGACCAGCCTTGCGACGTAGCTCAATGCTCCAATTCTTATGAGACGAGGATTGCGCGACGTCGCAACCCGGCAACCTAGCTTCATTTAGTTGAGTTTATTGCCTGAAGACCCTTGATTGCGTCGATCTAAGAACTGTAGCTGCTGGTAAAGCATGTGGGTGAGTGGTACGGCTACCTGCTTGGCTTGAGCTGCAACAAGGGGCTGATTGAAAATTGCCTCTAACTCCAGCGGACGCTGTTCGTCATAGTCGATTTTCATGCTGGTGCGGTAGGGTTTCATCTGTTCTGTATGCTCAATATTTTGCTGAATATAATAGTCATCCAGAACTCGACCATAGGCAGCAGCTATGGCAATCACTTCTTGCATCAACGCGATCGCTAGTGGACGGATGTGGGGGTCAAAAATCATCTCGCTGGTGCTGGCATTGAGGACCACAGAGAGACCATTGAAGGGAATATTCCAAATCAGTTTTCTCCAGCGGGCCCAGAGCAAATCTTCCGTTTGATCAATGGGAATTCCTGCCTGTTCAAAATCTTGGGCGATCGCTCTTAGTCGCTCCGTGATGCCCCTAGCTGCATAGTTTGGCCCGTAGTCACCTAGGGCAATTTTTTTGTAATCCAAATGGCGAATATGCCCCGGCCCAACTTTGTTAGAGCAGATGAAACAAAGCCCGCCCATCACCCGATCGGCCCCGACAATCTCTGCCACGTAGGGCTCTACGCCTAGTCCATTTTGCAACACCAGAACCACACCATCGGGCTTAGTGACGCTGGGAAGCCACTGGGGGAGCAGGTGATTCTGAGTCGTTTTCAGCGCCACAACGACCACATCGCAAGGGGGCATGGTGGCTACACTGGCATGGGCCTGTACTTCAGGGAGAATCACATCGCCATCAGGAGACTCCACAACAAGACCATGCTGCCGAACATGGTCGTAGTCCCGGTGCAGCAGGTAGTGAACCTCAAGACCTGATTGCTGCAACTGTGCTCCATAAAATCCGCCTAGGGCACCCGTTCCAAGAATGGCATATCGACGTTTAGACTGTGGCATACCTGCGATCGCTGAACAACAACCCATCTTCTATATCCTAGGTGTTGCTAGGGCTAGGGATAGAAGGTGCGCTAGTTTTTAGGGTAATCGAGTTCTTGGCGTACACTCAAGGCAATTTGCAGGGCGTCGTTCAAAAACTGTTGATAGTCGCTGGC
>DATNRH010001219.1 GCA_036703605.1 Candidatus Obscuribacterales bacterium
TGGCAGGTACCATGGATGGATGCACTTGTGTGTGCCCAACTGAGGAACCATCGGCAAGCCCCACTGGATACCCTACACCAAGCCCGACCAAGACTCCAACTGCCAGTCCAACCAAGACGCCAACTGTTTCGCCCACACCCAGTCCCACGAAGACCCCCACTGCAGCCCCGACCGCGCCACCAACGTTCTGTACTTGTCCAGAAGGATGCTATTCTGAAGCCGAGGCCCAGTGGTCCGTGATTGATGCTGAACAAGCTACAAATGCACCTGTATCTTCTCCTACACACCCACCTACTGAAGTGACTTTAACAGGTTGCGAGACTGCATTCGCTTACATGGGAACCGAACTAGGACAATGCTTCTTAGATTTCCAGAGGATCAACCGCTGGGGATGGACCCTTGGACCTCTTGCTAAAGGAAACTCGTATGCTTTCGACATTTATGCTGCTGCCGGAAGATGCAAGTTGTCGAACGGACACCATGTGGGTGTCCTATATGTTGACATCGATGGAAATTCACTCGTCACGGCAACCTATAGCAAGTTTGCCGGTTACGGGATGCAGGAAACGCACTTATACGTTGGTGCTACTCCTCTCCCTCAAGACAACGGCGCTAACACTGTCGCCCCTGGTCAATATGGCAATATCCATAATTTGGATATGGTAACGGAAGATACCTTTACTGTACAGTTTACTGGAAAGAAAACAAACGAGATTTACATCGTTGCCCATTCTGTTGTCTGTCCCGATTCTGGAAAGAAGCGCGAACTGGAGAATGCCCGCGTGCTCCAGACAAGCGAAGGCGAGTGCAATTGTATCTGCTCCGCCGATGCACCCACACGTGCCCCGGATGCCCCACCTACACCAAGCCCGACCAAGGCGCCTACCAAGGCACCCACCGCAAGTCCCACGAAGGCCCCAACTGCTGCACCAACTACTCTCAGCCCTACAGGAACGCCTACGACAAGTCCAACTAGAACACCAACGGCAAGTCCAACCAACGCGCCTACTGCCACACCGACCAAGACGCCTACAGCCCCGCCAACCCTGAAGCCCACTGCCCAGGAATGCATCTGTGAAGCTGGTTGCTATGAAGAGTCTGCCGTGGTTACATCAACCCAAGATATTGATCAGGGTGGATGTGACACTGCTTTTGCTTACCATGAAGATTCATCTGGAGAGTGCTTCGATGAATATTACATTCCACGATGGGGATGGAGTATTGGTCCTCTTCAACCTGGAACAACAACCAAGGAGTACAGAATCTACGCTGGTGCCGGCCAATGTGACAGAACGAAGGGGGCTATTGTTGGAAAACTGCAAGTGGCCTACGATGGTAGCAGTGTAACTGCTACCTACATCATGCAAAATTCTTATACTATGCATGAGACTCACTTCTACGCAGGCGAGACACCACTTCCCATGAGAGGTAACAAGATGACAGTTGCTCCAGGAGCATACTCTGACTTGCACGACCCTGTTCAGTATCCAAATACGGACACCTACACCATTACGCCCACAGGAGCTGGAGGACCCATCTATGTTGTGGCCCACGCTGTCACTTGTGCTCCTGGCTATACTCCATCTTCCCGGGCTCTTCGTGAGCTCCAAACGTACGCCGAAGGATGTGCGTGCGTGTGCCCTACCAAGGCGCCCACGATGGCCCCAACTA
>DATNRH010001220.1 GCA_036703605.1 Candidatus Obscuribacterales bacterium
TATTTTAAGCAGCGTTTTGCTCAGGTCACTAATCCCCCCATCGATCCCCTCCGGGAAAAGTTAGTGATGTCTTTGAATATGTACCTTGGTGAGCGGGGGAACCTCCTCGATTGCGGGGCAAAGGATGCCAAATCCCTCAAACTTGAGAGTCCGATTCTTAATGAGGTGGAGCTGGAAACGGTGCGGGCAAGTTCCCTCGGCACAGCTACCCTTGGCACAACCTACGCGATTGCCGATGGCCCCGATGGTCTAAAGCAGGCGATCGCCGCCCTCTGTGATGCCGCAGAAAGTGCCGTTCAAGCCGGGGCAAAAATTCTTGTCCTCAGCGATCGCCTCGTGGGAACAGTGGATACGAACCAGAGCTTTATTCCGCCCTTGGTAGCAGTCGGTGCAGTACACCACCATCTGATTGCCAAAGGCTTACGCCTCAGCGCCTCCCTTGTGGTAGACACAGCTCAATGTTGGAGCACCCACCATTTCGCTTGCCTCGTCGGTTATGGCGCATCGGCGATCTGTCCTTACCTCGCCCTTGAAGGGGTACGCCATTGGTGGCACGCCCCCAGAACGCAGAAGCAAATGGAGTCTGGTACGATTGCAGCCATTTCCATCGAGAAGGCTCAGAATAACTACCGTTACGCCATCGAATCTGGTCTTTTGAAAATCCTCTCTAAAATGGGGATTTCCCTGTTGCCGTCCTACCACGGCGCACAGATTTTTGAAGCCATCGGTCTCGGCATGGAAGTTATCAACACCGCGTTTAAGGGCACAACCTCCCGCGTTGGCGGCATGACCCTCGCAGACTTGGCACAGGAAAGCATTGCGTTCCATAGCCGCGCTTTCCCTGAGTTGTCCTCCACAAAATTAGCCAACTACGGCTTTGTGAACTACCGCAAGGGTGGGGAATATCACATGAATTCCCCCGAAATGACCAAGGCGCTACACAAAGCAGTGGCAGCCTATAACTCCAACGAGGAAGAAGCCTACGACCACTACGATGTCTACCAAAAGTACCAGTCTAATCGTCCGGCAACTGCCCTCCGGGATCTCCTCGATTTTGACAGCGATCGCCCCTCTGTCGATATCAGCGAAGTCGAGTCTGTAGAAGACATTGTGAAGCGGTTCTGTACCGGTGGCATGTCCCTCGGCTCCCTGTCTAGAGAAGCCCACGAAACCTTGGCGATCGCCATGAACCGTTTGGGCGCAAAATCCAACTCCGGCGAAGGTGGCGAAGACCCAGTCCGTTTTAAAATCCTCAATGACGTAGACGGCTCCGGCGATTCCCCCACCCTGCC
>DATNRH010001221.1 GCA_036703605.1 Candidatus Obscuribacterales bacterium
GTCCCATTCCTTGCTTGTCAGTCGCTCAAGTTACGGTGGTGGCAAATTGAAGAAAAGGCGACGGCGAGGTAGCATCCCCATTGTTGCTGCCATAAAGAAGCTGGCGAAGACACCGCTTGAGTGCTGTCTGGTGTTACAGTCTGGCTACCTTGTCTATGTCCATATGGAGATCCTTAACCATGCCTTTGAGCGCGTCGAAAAGGGCAAGGACATGATCAGGCCCAGTTGTCTCCACGGTGGCAGATATATGGACAGTAGAAATATCTTCTTCTTCGACTGCACATTAGAGGTAATTCCATACGATCGAACGCACGCTCGTGGTGGATCACTTTGATCGAGCCCCCTTTACTAGCGATGCGTTGGCAAAAGTCGGCCAAACCACCTAGGAGGGTGAGAATAACCGGTACCTGGACGATCGGAAATATTTCCCCGGATGCGCACAAGGCGATGATCGGCCGCAAGTCCACGTTCAATGACGCGGCCCAGGACCGTGGTATCTATGTTTCCTCCACAAACAACTATTTTTGAGGTTGGGCCATACCCACGCAAACTGATTTGCCACGAAGTTCTGGGAGTTGGTGGCCCAAAAGTGGAGCCAACCCCGTCGCGCCTCCTCCTTCAACCACAGTTTTTGCCTAAGGAGTGAGCAAGGAATACGATACAGTTTCAACAAAGCGGAGCACTGAGAGCGCTACATAGTGCTCAGATACCGTGACGACATGGTCAACGTGCTTCTGGCAGATCTTGAACGAAATGTCCCCAACCTCCGCAACAGCAAGGCCATCGGCCAAGGTTGGAACTGCGTTGACAACAGTGGGATGGCCCGCCTCTGTAAGGGTGAGTTTGTGGTCCGTACGGAGGGCCATCGTTAGGGAGGGACAATTTTCAGGCTCCACGCCAATCACCAGCACATCAGGTCGGAGAGTTTTGACGGCGAGGGAGATGCCAGCTATCAAGCCAGCACCCCCCACTGGAACGATGATGGCATCAAGATCTGGGATTTCTTGTATGACTTCAAGTCCGATGGTGCCGGCTCCCGCAATA
>DATNRH010001222.1 GCA_036703605.1 Candidatus Obscuribacterales bacterium
TTTTGAGGCAGAGGGGCTATTTTCTGCCGATGAGTTTATTGCAGCCAGCCAAGCAGTTCCCTACGATGCCTACCCATGGCTGCCTAGGGGGCTACCCCACGTCGAAGGGTTTCTCTATCCCGATACCTACGAACTTGCCTACCCTCTGACCGCAGAGATGGTTATCCGTCAAATGCTTGACCGCTTTGAGACGGTGGCGCTCCCCATCTATCAACAGTCCTCTCAATCCTCCTATACGATCCTGGAATGGGTCACCCTATCAAGTATTGTGGAAAAAGAGGCCGTGGTAGCCCAAGAGCGTCCTCTCATTGCCAGTGTTTTTGCAAAGCGCCTGCGAGAAGACATACCCCTCGGTGCAGATCCGACCGTGGAATATGGCCTGGGCATTCAACAAACCCCCGAACAACCCTTGACCTTGGCTGAGGTGAGGACACCCTCTCCCTACAATACCTATATCAATCCAGGTCTACCTCCAACCCCTATTTCTAGTCCAGGTTTGGCTAGCCTAGAGGTCTCCTTAGATCCAGCCGATACCGAGTACCTGTACTTTGTAGCTCGCTATGATGGAACCCACGTGTTTAGCCGTACCTTAGAAGAGCATGAGTCTGCGCAAGGTCGTATTCGTGATGAAGTCGATGGCGATCGCTCGTCTAGTGCGGATCGGGTGAATTGAATCAAGGTACTCTTGAAGAGTTGACGGATTAATGTTCCTCTCTACATCCGATCTAGATTCTGTATTGCCCTAGGATGCAGCATGGATTATTTCGCTTAGGGATGCTAGATGGATGGTTTAGGAGCATGAGGGTATTGAAGAGCGATATCTCGCCCATTCGCCGTTGTGGTCTGCATTGGGGTTAACCTACCCTTTCGTTTGTTGTTTTGGGGGCTATTTAATTTGAGCAAGTTTCTACAGCCCGATTTAGTGCTGGGCAGTTCAGTACTCGACTTAACGCCAGAGATCATTCAGCGCTATGGGCTGCGTGGGTTAGTGCTGGATGTAGATGAGACACTGGTACCGATTTCCACCGCTGATATTCCCGATGACATTTATCAGTGGATTGAAGGGCTTAAGCCCATTGTATCGTTATGGCTTGTGAGCAATAACTTGAGCCAAACGCGAATTAGTCGGATCGCTCAAGCGCTAGATGTGCCCTATATTTTGGGGGCACGCAAACCATCTCGCCGTAAACTCCGTCAGGCCGTGGCGGCGATGGATATTCCGGTACATCAGGTGGGCATGGTAGGCGATCGCCTATTTACAGATGTGCTAGCCGGGAATCGCTTGGGCATGTTTACGATCTTAGTCGAGCCCATGGTTTCACCCACCCAAACGCGCCGCTGCTATCCTGTGCGTGCTTTGGAAGTGTGGCTGTCTCAACTTTTAGGGGCCTCTCTCTCCGTCCATCAGTCGATGCAACAAAACGATACGCAACGTAATCGGAACACATAGAAGTAAATATAAAGAAAACATTATGACTCGACCAATTTTTCTGGCGGTCTGGCATTCTAGCAATAGATTAAATGAGGTCAGCCCATATAAAGACCTTAACGATATAACCCTGTGAATACTTCAGTGAGGCACCAACTGCGACCTATAGCAGTTGGTGCTTCGCTATCTGAGCCCTATGACGTCATCGTTCACCGACCCTATGCATCTAATCTTGTACAGCAAACCTGGATGCCATCTTTGTGAAGGATTGCAGGAAAAGTTAGCCCAAGTAACTGCTGTGGCGATCGCCCTAGAGGTTCGAGACATCACCACCCAGGATGACTGGTTTCAAGCCTATCAATATGAGATTCCCATCTTGATGTGGGTACTGCCTGATGAGGCAGTCTTGCCGGAGGGCGTGGACAAAGGCAGTGCGCTGCGCTTACCGCGTCTCTCACCTCGGGCCAGCATTGCTCAAGTGGAGCAAATGCTACAGACATATCAGCGTCGTCATCAGCCAGAATAGAAGGATTGCATGTGAGGACGTGTTGACATGAAATTGCGTGAACTCTTAGCAACGGTGATCCAGGAAACGGATCTTCCCCATCATCCAGCGTTGGATCAAGATGTAACAGGGCTTTCAACCAATTCCCATGCCTGCCAGCCGGGGCATGTGTTTTTGGGAATGCCGGGAACGCGGGTGGATGGGGGCGAGTTTTGGCGCGGGGCGATCGCAGCGGGAGCGATCGCCGCCTTAGTGTCTCCAGCCGCCGCCCAGAAGCCTTTGCCGGATGGGGAGTATCCAGCGGCGGTGGCAGAGGGCTGTGTGGTTCCTATGGACGATATGCCAAAGGTCTGTGCTCAACTTGCAGCTGCTTTCTATGGACAGCCGGCGCGATCGCTCCACTTAGTAGGGGTGACGGGCACCAATGGCAAGACGACCACCACCCATTTGATTGAATATCTGCTGGGCGACTATCCTACGGCGCTCTTGGGCACCCTCTATGCCCGTTGGCCAGGGCATCAGGAAACGGCGGTGCATACGACACCCTTTGCTTTGGAACTCCAGCGGCAGTTAGCAGCGGCGGTGAGCGCCGGCAGTCAGTTTGGTGTCATGGAAGTCAGTTCCCACGCTCTAGCCCAAGGACGGGTGATGGGCTGTAGCTTTGAGGTGGCGGTGTTCACCAACTTGACCCAAGACCACCTAGATTTCCACAAGGATTTAGACGATTACTTTAACGCCAAGGCGCTGCTCTTTACGCCAGATTATCTGACAGGGCGAGCTGTGGTGAATTGGGATGATCCCTATGGTCGGCAACTCTGCGATCGCTTGCCGGCAGAGCGGCTGTGGACCTATAGCACCCAGGATGCAATCGCGGATTTATGGACAAGTGATTTGGTCTATGGCGTAGATGGGGTATCGGGACAGCTGCATACGCCTAAGGGCGCGATCGCGTTTCGTTCGCCGCTGGTGGGGCAATTTAACTTAGCCAATCTCTTGGCTGCTGTCGGAGCAGCGCTGCAATTGGGTGTAGATCTAGCAGCGATCGCCCAGCGCCTACCAACGTTTGCGGGCGTGCCGGGGCGTATGGAACAGGTGCAGATTCATAAAAAGCAAGATATTAGCGTCATTGTGGACTATGCCCATACGCCAGACAGCCTGGAAAACCTACTGAAGGCGGCCCGGCCGTTCATTCGGGGACAGATGATCTGTGTGTTTGGCTGTGGAGGCGATCGCGATCGCACCAAGCGACCGCAGATGGGCGCTATTGCAGCCCGCTTGTCCGACGTAGCGATCGTCACGTCAGATAACCCGCGCACTGAAGATCCAGCCCGAATCCTAGACGATATTGTGGCGGGCATTGCACCGGAAGCAGAGCCGCTGGTGATTGGCGATCGGGCTGAGGCGATTCGCACCGCCATCCTGCAGGCTAAGCCAGGAGATGGGGTATTAATTGCCGGGAAGGGGCACGAAGACTATCAAATTCTGGGCACAGAGAAGGTGCATTTTGATGATCGTGAACAGGCCCGAGATGCCTTAATGGCCCGCTACGCCTAATCTAAACCTCCCCCTGATGCTGGTGGAGAAGCGAGCAATCGGGGGGAGTTAGACGGTTGATCGGGTTGCCTTCATTCAATTAGGCTGTTTCCATCCAGTCAAAAATTCGATCAAGCTGTTCCAAAGTAATCAAGCCATATTTCCAGAGGATCATCGGCAAGGGCCCCGGATCTTGTTCGCAATGGCGTAGGGCAATGGAAATAGCTGAGGAGGAAAGAGATAACTCCTCTTCTAGGAATTGGACGAGTCGGGTGTAAGTCTGTGGGGTCATAGCGCGATCACCTCCTGGGGAATGACTTGAGGGACAAGGGTTCTTAGGCAAGGATGGAGGAACGCTCGATGTTGAGCAAGTGTTCCTAGAGTAGGGAGAAATCTAGGGGCGATCGCCTACCTTGAAAGCCTGTTCATCAACTGTTAGGACGACAAACAGGGCGGGAGCGATCGCTGCCAGCCAGGCATGATCTTCAAATCCCTGACGAACCATTCCGGACTCAAGTATCCTGCTTGGGTGAAAACTTAAAATTCTGTTACGTAGGATACAGAATTTTGTAGCAACCTGACAACTAGTCCGGAATCATAATTTAGCAAAGTCTCTAGGGTTTGTATAGGTCAATTGGGTGAATTTCTCCGATGGATTGAATAAGTTTTGATAAAGGCATAAAAGGCATGGGGCAGATGGCTATCCTAGGGCACTATCCTTCAAATTCAGCGCTGCAGGATGATTGCACGCTGGGGTTGGTTAGGGGAGAGTCACCGATCGCTTCTTTTACTTGGGGAATAGCGGCATCGTAGGCTCCGCGCAAGAGCCAGCAGTCTTGGTTGGAGAGGCTGGTTTCGGTGGCGATCGCCCCTAGTAGGGCCTGCAGGGCTGGGTTGTCTGGATCGGTGGCGAGTAATCCGGCACAATGTTGCCCGACAATATTATCCGTCGCTAGGTCGTCCTTGAAAATATCGCCCACGAGGTCATTGGTGGTGTAGGCACCGGAGAGTAGCCAGCATTCGCCTTGGGTAAAGCGATCTAAGACGCGATCGCTGACGCTGCCAGCACTTTCTTGTTCATCTAAAATAACGGACACATCCACTAGCGCCATGGAGGTTTCTTCTCTCAGAATTTCGGAACATTGAGTAGCCACATCAACGGGGGCAGCGATCGCTTCATGGGTAGCGATCAGGTCACCCGTCAGCAGCAAGGCCGCTTCAATATTGCCTTCATCCCAGTGCTTAACCAGCTGCTCGCAGGCGGGAGCGGTTAATCGCATGGTTAGCTCCGGTGTTTCTGACGTGTCATCCTGCGAGACCTCCTCGGTATCGTTGGGGATGTCCATCGTTGTGACAGTGGAGGACGAGGGCGTAGACGTTGAACCACAAGCGGCTAAACCTGCACTGAGGGCGATGAAAATGCCCAGCAACCAACACCGATCCGTTGCATGATGAACCATGGGGATGTCTCCGTTCTTTGCAAGATAAGGTTAGAGTTCACCTAGTTCTTCGCCGATGGCTTTCGAATCCCGGAGGGGTTGTATAAATGTTTCGTAAACTGTGCCAATCTAGACTGAGAAGATTAGACTGGGCTTTGCCCGTAGGTGGGTAGAACCGCTGACCAGTCGGGGCGTTGACCTTGCTGCCATGCTAAGTTTGCTAATGTCAAGATTGATACTACGGACTCCCCTAACCCATCGATCGCTTCGACCTCATGATCGGGTTTGGGATGGGCAGCCAGGTAGGTTTGCCAGCCTGCTTGAGAAAATACGGTATCGGGCACTAAGGCGACTAGGGTAGCTTGGCCATTTTGGGGCGATCGCTGGATGGTGTAGATTGCGCCGTAGACTTCTTGACGACGGGCGGCCATGTGAACGGCGATGTGCAGGGGATGGTCTAAAGCAGCGAACTGATCTGGTGAATAGAGTGATGTGGCGGTGTGCCAAGCGATCGCTCCTAGGGTGGAGATGCCGAAAAGAGGAATGTTGAGCTGCTGGGCCAGGGTGCGGGCGGTGACCACGCCGATGCGAGTGCCGGTGAAACTACCGGGGCCAATGGCAACGGCAAGATAGGCCAACTCTGCCCACGTTTGAGGTTGAATAAAAGTCTGGAGATAAAGGTGGAGCTGGCTGGAAATGTCTCGCCCGAGAGGCCAGACTTGAGAGCGGCGATCGCTGCCCAGATTGGATCTAGATGGAACTGAGCTAGATAGATCTGAACTGGATGGGTCTGAACTGGATAAATCTGAGAGAGAGGCTATGGCAAATCCTAGATCAGGACTGGAGGTATGAATGGCTAAGGCGTAAGATGGGGATGCAGGGGTCATGAACAATTAGGGTTAAACAAGGCCAGATTGAGGTGGACAGGTGGGGGGCGATCGCGGCTATTCGTTCATATTCTTATAGGTAGCCACGGCAGAGGGTGATATGCGGTTGAGATATCGAAAAATCCAGTACTTGAAGACCGTATCTAAAATCACGGGAAACGTAGCAATAAATAAGAAAATGAAGTCTCGATTGGCAGGTAGCCCAAAGTGCCGAGAGATGCCTTCCAGAATGATCTCCCACCCGTGGGGGGAGTGGAATCCAACGAAAGTATCGGTGAATAGGATAATAATAAAAGCTTTAGCGCTGTCGCTCAGTCCATAAATTAGTTCATCTATGAAGGATTTAAGCACAGCAATTTCTGCCTTGCTGCGAACGAGGACGAGAGCAAAGACCAAGACTGACAGAAAGTCGGCAAAGATGTTTTTGATGGAATCGGAGCTGCGCCAGTAAAACTCGTCCTGAATTTCTGCGGCTTTTTCCTTAATGCGAGACTCCATCTCTTCGGATGAAATGGCGGGTACTTGCCCAATTAAAATCTTGAACCGCAGATGTTCTTCATAGCGGCTGAGTTCTTCTAGGGCCTCTTCTTCCATTTCGCTGTTGAGGAAGATGATGGCGCTATCTTCATGGCGGGTTTGGTCGACAATGGGGCCCACGAGGAAATTTTTGGCAACTTGCTGGGTTAATAAAGGGGCGATCACTAAAATCAAGATGAAGCGCAGGGAGACAAAGGTGCGGACTTTGGAATCGCGAAAGGTTTCCACAACCTGGTCTTCAGCTTTAGGATCTAATTCGCGGCGGATACGATCGACGGTACGCAAAATGGAGCGAGGTAATACTCCGGTTTTATCCGCAAAGGAGGCCACGTCATCACGCGGTGCGGCGCGGCGCGGTGTTGGGGATGGGCCAGGCGTGGGGCTACCTAAGGATGCTGGGTCGAGGCTAGGATCTGTGGCGGTGACGACGAGAGGAGCGCGGCGGGTGGGCGTATAGCGCTTGGGGCTATAGCGATCTAACACGTCGTCAATAAACCGCAGTTTCTTAAAAATGAGGGCGGGTTTGTCAATAATATTGACGTTGGCTTCACCGGAGCGATCGTCTATCTCCACTTCTGTGATGCGGGCATTGGAGAGGCGAACGACGGAATTGCTGGCCTTAAATTCTGCTAAGCGCCTGCGCGCCGTTTCGAGATTTTTCTTCAGTTCGCCCTGGAAGTAAGCTTGGGTGCCTTCGCCATAGTTGCCCACGTCGGCGGAGATGCGATCGCCATTGAAGTGATTCTCTTCGATGCTGCGGATCCTGCAGGCGGCTGCATAGGCCTCGTCTAATGCGCGATCGGGGGTTTTGAGCCACCATTGATTGACCCGGCGCAAATATCGTTTAACGGTGCTTGAAAGTGCTGATGTCATAATGATAGGGGAACGATTCACCCACAGGGTTGAGACGAGTTGAGCTGAGAAGGATCATCTCTGAGCGGGTGGGCAACGGTCGCTGGATGAGTGGGTGAAGCAATGGGCGCTAGGCTCACGTTCACAGACTCGTTGGAGGGGCGATCGCCTCAGGACGGCTAGGCAATAGAATGGGGATGCATGGGCAGGAGGCGTATCTCTATGACCTAAAGTATCTTTAAGTAGATAGACTCAATTAAATGGAGCTTGCCGGGTTTCGACGTCGCTCAACCCTCTTCTCATCAGGATTAGAGCATTGAGCGACGTCGAAATGCTTACCAGTAACTATGTCCCCTCACGTATGACCTAGATAGAGTCAAGATGTGAGTAGTATCATATCAAATCCCTTTAGGAACGATAGGTGTCTTCTGGATTTCTCTGGATTGTTGGAACAACACGCAGTGGTAAGACGGAACGCTTGGTGCGCCAGTATGCCCAATGGGCGCAGGATCAAGGCGCTACCCTTCGTCCGATGGTGGTCTTTGCGGCCAATGGCGATAATCGCCTAGAGCTGGTCGATCGGTTGCTTGATACTCAGGTAGCCGTACCGTTTGAGTCGCACACGCCCTTAGGATTTTTTCAGAAGGAGGTGATGCTGTTTTGGCCTCTATTAGCCCAATCTCTGCAGCTTACAACACCTTTCCCAGTACGGCTGCGGCCGGAGACAGAACAGGCCCTGGCCACCCAGGTATGGCAACCGCTGCTAGACGGTGGCCCGCTCCAGCAAGAAGGGGTGCGTCAAGCGGTGATGGTGCGGCGATCGCTGGATATCTGGCAGTTGGCGGCATTGAGCGGTACGGCGATCGCTGATATTCCTGCTCGGCTAGAGGCGGGGCTGGGAGAGATGGGCGGCACGCCCGATCTGTGGCACCACACGGGAGAGGCGCTGCAGCAGTGGCGGCGCTGGTGTTTGCAGCGGGGGTTGCTCACCTATGGTTTGATTACAGAACTCTATGGTCAACACCTCTTGCCCAATCCCCAGTATCGATCCCATCTCACCTATCGCTATGGGGCGCTGCTGGCGGATGATCTAGATGAGTATCCGGCGATCGCTTTTGATTTATTCAGTCAGTGGCTGGATGCTGAGATTCCTTCCCTGTTCACGTTTAACCCCGAGGGGGCGATTCGTCTGGGACTGGGGGCCGATCCCCGCTGTATGGAGCAGTTGGCCCAGCGCTGTCGCCAGGAAATGCTAAGCACGAATCCGGAACAATCCTTGGGCGATCGCTTGGGGGTAGACAGGGTATTGAGTTGGCTGGCAGAGCCGCTGTGGGTGGAGGTGCCGGAGACAGTGCAGGCGATTCAAACCACGGCGCGGGGCAGTCTTTTGCGCCAGGTGGCAGAGCTGATTGCTGAGGCCATTCATTCGGGGCAGGTGGCGGCCCATGAGGTGGCGATTATTGGCCCAGGTTTAGATGCGATCGCTCGCTATACGCTGCGGGAGATTTTGAACAGCCGTGGCATTGCGCTGATCTCGTTGCATGATCAGCAGCCCTTGGTGAGCTATCCCAAGGTGCGATCGCTGCTGACGCTGTTGGCCTTGATCTATCCGGGGCTAGGGCCGTTAATTCAGGCGGATGCGGTGGCCGATATGCTGGTGGTGCTGAGTCAACAGCCGATGCCCGTCAGCGATCGCGGCGGGGATGTCTCTATCGATCCGGTGCGGGCTGGCCTGCTGACCGATCATTGTTTTGTGCCCGATGTGCAACATCCCCGCCTGCTGGAGGCCACGGCGTTTCCGCGCTGGGATCGGTTGGGCTATCAGGCTACGGAGGCCTATGAAGCGATTCGTGGCTGGATTGCTACCCAGAAACAGCAGCTTGATTCATCACCGGTGCCGAAGCCACTGAAACCGATCACCTTGCTGGATCGGGCGATTCAACAATTTTTCCACGGCGGCACGGCGCTGCCCTACGATCAACTATCTGCTCTGCGAGAGCTGATGGAAACCGCCCAGCACTACTGGGACTTGGATGGACGGTTGCGACAGACGGGGCACCACCATCTGCCCGATGCGGCAGTGGTCGGCGCGTTTATTGACCTGCTGCAGCATGGCACGATTACGGCGGATCCCTATCCCCTGCGTTCGATGGGGCGATCGCCGGATGCGGTGACCCTGGCAACCCTGTTTCAATATCGATCGCAGCGCTGTCATCATCGTTGGCATGTTTGGCTCGATGCCGGCTCCCCCCTGTGGCTAACCGGAGGTGGCCCGCTTGTGGGTGCGCCCATATTTCTCAGCCATTGGTCTGGCCAGCCTTGGACGGCGGTGGAGGAACAAGCCGACGATCTGGCCCGCCTTCAACGTCAGGTGGCTGATCTGCTCAGACGGGTGAGCGATCGCCTCTATCTTTGCCATAGTGATTTATCCACCAATGGTCAGGAACAGGTGGGGCCTCTGTTGGCGATCGTCAATGCCGCCAC
>DATNRH010001223.1 GCA_036703605.1 Candidatus Obscuribacterales bacterium
CCCACCTTGGTCAGCAGCTTCAAGCCAAGGTGTATCACCAGCAACACGAGCACCTGCAGGAAATGTACCAGAGGCTTGTTGACCCACACCAGCAGAAAGTTCAGGAAATGGGTCTTCTCTTCTACGCAAGAACCTGCTACTCCATCCCCTGAACATTCTGTGTGGATTGAAAAATCCCCTTGCCTTGTTTTGATCACTGGTTCCACCAAGTCTGTACGAATCGGGTTGCATAAGAGATCCTGTGGGCAACCTAAGCACACCAGTCTTAATGGCGTATGCCAGCTTGTAGTCCTCTGGTCCCCACGCGGAGCGTCCTAACAGTCTCATCTTGGCAATGCGAGCACTTACGTCATGCCAATAATCAATTAGCTTCTCTCGCTCATCATAGTAGTCACCCAACACACCCTTTTCGCGCGCCAGAGCCACTTGGGCGGGGTCACTCATGTCAATGGCATTAGTGAGCCAGGTCTTGTACCTGAGGTTGTTGACCACCTCCTGTTTGCGCTTCTGGTAGTCCAAGTCTTCCTTGGTGATCTCCTGTTGGAACTGCACGGGACGGCCAGTGTATGGATCAGCAGCAGCATTGCGCTGCTTCATGGCGTAGGTGTCATCATAGGGGTCTTTGGGGATCAAATTGGCGGGGAATTGGTTGGTGTAGTTGGGGTCATTTTCGGTTGGCAATTGGACAGGAGGCTGGGTCTGCATGGAGTTAATCTCCCCTGTGATCTTCGCAGCCTTTGCCTGCTGCTCTGACCCCTTAGGGGGGTGGATACCTCCTTTGTCTGGCATTGTTTCTGTGTGTGGGGTTATACGTGGTGGTGCCTTGCTAAATCATTTAGAATTGTTGACTAACCATGAGCACCATACTCTACATAGGCACTCCTCAGCACAAGCGCGTGTTTAGTGTACACCCCACTACCTTGTCAAGGATCACAACCGAGGACGCGTGTTGCTGTATCTATGACCCTGTTGGGAAACACCTGGATGCGTTTATCAGCAACACACAGGTCTCTGACTGGGGAGACGAACAAGTGGGGGTGACAGTGGAAGTTCAACATGTTTACTTGCCTGACACGCGCCCCT
>DATNRH010001224.1 GCA_036703605.1 Candidatus Obscuribacterales bacterium
AACGGCGTCTGGCAATGGACGCTGGTTGATGCACAAGGCGGTCCCTCTGCCCGGTCGTAAGTCCTCTCTTCCTGACGAAAAGCGGCGCTCTTATGTACCCAACCGGCGGCAGTCGCGTTTGGGTCTACGGTGGCTGGGATGGCTCTCTGGACTACAACGATCTCTATTACTTTGAACAAGGCAGTTGGTTTACCTCGGCCAACCTTGGTCAACCGACGGGCCGCGCCGAAATGGCTATCTGCGAAGCCCCGGACGGCGCGTTTTATGTTGTCGGTGGCGTCTCTCGTCAAGGCTCCTCTGTAATCCCTCCATGGCTGACACGCAGACTGGTGGAACCGTTCGAAACGACATGTACTCGATCAGCCCCACAAGCTACATGTGGACTCAAGTCGGTATCGCCTTCTATCCTCATCTCGCAGTGAGAACCGGGTCAACTGTAAACCGCGCCAAAGGTCTTGCTCTTTGCACCTCGAGCCATGTCTATCACTTTTGGGGAATTGAAACAAATAACGAGCTTGATTCGATTGAGAAAACGACGATCGGTAAGCTCATTCACTCTGATTGCTAGCCACGGGCGCTACTTCGTTGATTACTCCCGCAGATCAAGTTTCCGCCAAGAACGGAGCCGTCGCTGCTCAGTTTGGAGACAACCTTTACATCTTTGGAGGTCGTCGCGGTTCTACATACGTCAAGTAAGACTTCATGTGACAAGCAGGGACGTGTTCATCTTTAGTGCCAGCAATGACCAATGGGCGAAGCGCCCGATTCCTGCCCGATCACTTCACACTGCCGTTGCTGATGGCAACAACATGATTATTTATGGAGGCACCGGTTCATCCGAGAGTGACGGCACTCTTGTCTACTATGACGAAGTGTGGGTCTACAAGTACTCCAATATCTAATCCCTCAGCATGGTCAGCGGTGTGTGGAATCAACGTACGTCCTCAGGCGATGGCCGGGCTAATCATGCCTGCTGCCTCCTAGGAGGTTCGATGATATGCCATGGCGGCCAAACAGGCGATGACTCGTTTTCTGGAGGCACACAGATTTACAACATCGCTGGGAATAGCTGGAGCACTGTTGGCGGGGGCCCCAGTGCTAGGGCTGGACACCGTTGTGTCACAATTGGATCGAGTAGGCGAAAACTTCTAAAGCTAGCGACGTACTTCTATGGTGGAACTTTCAGCAGCGGCAGCAGTGACACCTATTTCATGGAGATCTGGAGTTTCACTGGCTCAACCTGGACCAACCTCACACAAGTGAGGGAGGATGCAAACGGCAACCGCTGGGACCACACTCGCTTCGACCACATGGCAAGGCTTGAACTAACTTCAGGTTGCGGCAATTGGCGGAAAAATGTTTGCCTACGGTGGCCGCACGTCCAATGTCTTCCTACGTACGGACGTCCTGGCATGGAATCCAGCACTTCAGGGGACCAGTACCTTTGCCTACGACCACCCCCTCTGTGGACTCTTCTGCCAGAACAACGGCCGAACCAACGGTATTAATGACCTCTGAACACCTAGAACCCGGGTTGATGCGGGCTTCTGCCTTCCCTTATCAGGATCGCCTTTGCATGTGGGGGGGATTCTCCAATGGTCAAGGCCCAATGAATGACGCCTTTTGCTACCGGCCCGGCAGCTGCCAAAATCCCTCCGG
>DATNRH010001225.1 GCA_036703605.1 Candidatus Obscuribacterales bacterium
ATGAGTAAGATTGGTCCTAATGGACCTATCAAACGTGAAGATGGTAAGGTGCTAAAGGCTGATACCTACCGTAAACCTGACCTGAGTGACCTAGTATAAGAAAGAACAAGAATGAACAACTACCTTCCTACTGACTACCAAAACTTTATTGCTACCAGCAGGTATGCCCGATGGCTGGATGACGAACAACGGCGTGAGACTTGGGCTGAGACTGTTGGCCGATACATTGAAAATGTTGTGATGCCTAAAACTGAGGGCCTTTCCTTTGAAGATACAGGCGGGTTGTCTGTAGCAGATATTGAAGGTGCAATCCTCAGTCTGGAAGTCATGCCCTCCATGCGAGCCATGATGACCGCTGGGCCTGCTCTTGAGCGTGACAACACCTGTGCCTACAACTGCTCCTACCTTCCTGTGGATGACCCTAAGTCCTTCGATGAGGCTATGTTCATCCTTTTGTGCGGGACTGGAGTGGGCTTCTCTGTCGAGCGTCAGTTTGTCCAGAAGCTTCCTGAAGTTCCTGAGCAGATGTTCAAGAGCGACACTACCATCATGGTGAAGGACAGTAAGGAGGGGTGGGCTAAGTCCCTACGCCAACTGATCGCACTGCTCTACAGTGGGGAAATCCCCAAGTGGGACGTGTCCAAGGTTCGCCCTGCTGGTGCCAAACTTAAGACCTTTGGTGGTCGTGCCTCTGGTCCTGGTCCACTCGTGGAACTGTTCAACTTCGTAGTTAACATCTTTGTCAATGCCAAGGGACGTAAGTTGTCCTCTATTGAGTGCCATGACATCATGTGCAAGATCGGGGAGGTGGTTGTCGTAGGGGGTGTCCGTAGATCCGCTATGATTAGCCTCAGCAACCTCTCTGATGATAGGATGAGACATGCCAAGAGTGGTCAGTGGTGGGAGAATAACCCACAGCGGGCACTGTCCAACAACTCTACCTGCTACACTGAGAAGCCCGACATGGAGACTTTCCTTCGTGAGTGGACTGCTCTGGTGGAAAGCAAGAGTGGTGAGCGGGGTATCTTCAATCGTGTAGCCAGTAAGAAGCAGGCCGCTAAGAATGGTCGTCGTGACCCTGAGTGGGAATTTGGCACAAACCCCTGTAGCGAAATTATCCTGCGGCCCTACCAGTTCTGCAATCTCACTGAGGTTGTGGTTCGCGCTACTGATACCCCTGAGACGCTGAAGGAGAAGGTGAGGCTTGCTACGATCCTCGGGACGATCCAATCGACCTACACTCACTTCCCCTATCTGCGTAAGGTGTGGAAGAAGAACACTGAGGAAGAGCGTCTGCTTGGTGTGTCGCTGACTGGTATCATGGATAATGTCGTCACTAGCCAAGCGACAGAAGATATTCTGGAGGATCTGAAAGAGATTGCTGTTGCCACAAACAAGGAGTGGGCTGAGAAACTTGGTATCCCCGCGTCTGCTGCTATCACCTGTGTGAAGCCCTCTGGGACCGTCTCACAGCTTGTGGACTCTGCCAGCGGTATCCATGCGCGTCATAGTGAGTATTACATCAGGACCGTCCGTGGTGATAACAAAGACCCTCTGACCCAGTTCATGAAGGATGTAGGTATTCCTAGTGAACCCTGTGTGATGAAGCCACAGACGACTACTGTGTTCTCCTTCCCTCAGCGCAGTCCAGAGGGGGCAGTAACCCGTAATGACATGACAGCCGTTGAGCAACTTGAACTGTGGCTGACTTACCAACGTCATTGGTGTGAGCATAAACCATCTGTGACTGTCACCGTAAGGGACCATGAGTGGATGGAAGTGGGGGCCTTCGTCTACAAGCACTTCGATGAGATGTCGGGGGTATCCTTCCTACCCCACTCGGATCATACCTATCAGCAGGCTCCATACCAGGAGATTACCAAGGAAGAGTATGACGAATGGGTATCCCGTATGCCTGAGCGGATTGACTGGACCAAACTGGCAGACTATGAGAAAGAGGATACCACTGTGGGTATGCAATCTTATGCCTGCTCCGGTGATGTTTGTGAAGTGGTAGACTTGACATAAACAAAAACCCACCCTAGTTAATACCGGGGTGGGTTCCATTTGGAGGATACTATATGTCTAAATTTAAGGTTGGTGATCGGGTCGTCTCAAGATCGCCACAAACTATATTGCTGGAATATAAGGGTGTGGAGGGCCAAGTTAAACAAGTCTTTGAAGATGGGACTATTACTATTGTCTATCCTGATGGTGTCCTTCAAGTTGGATGTATATATTTAGACGACCTGCACCATCCCGGCAAAGATAACCAGGGATATGATCCCGTCAACAAACCAATCCACTACGGATCGGGTAAGATCGAGGCAATCGAGTATATCGAGGATTTCCTGACCAGAGAGGAATACATCGGATACCTTCGTGGGAATATCGCCAAGTATATGCACAGGTTCCGATACAAGAATGGGGTGGAGGACTTGCAGAAGGCTCAGTGGTATCTGGGCAGGTTGATTGAGACAATGAGGGACGCTTGATGTTAGCACTAATCATTATCGCATGTGGCTTCGGCCCTAACACACCAGGCACTCTTGATGGTTGTGCCTTGATCTTTGGTTCAGCACCTTACAGAGAAAGTTCAGAGTGTGAACGTGCCTACCGTCTGTATGAGGAAGCAGTCAGGTATGGTGATGTAAGGCTTCCACTAGGAGGCTACCTACATGGACACATCTGTGCTGACATTCCTATGGAAAGTTGAGGGTCATGATATGATAAAGGTCTACCTAGGTGGATTTACTGCGTGGGCCACAGAGGATCGGTATGGCGGTGGCGTAACCAATGAGTTTGAGTTAACCCCCTCTCCAGAACCTACCTACGTGTTTGCGGCATATGACAATGGAGGTTATGAGGGGGATGCTGTAGTTATTATATCGGAAGATGGGGAAACCTTTTCTGTTGTGGAGGGGAGCCACTGCTCTTGTTACGGGTTGGAGGGCCAGTGGTCAACCACAGAACATGGTGTGGAAGAAGTACTCCGCATGTTTTGTGACCGAGAATACGGGGCTGCGAATGAATACAAAACTGAACTGGTGCAATGGCTGTTTCAGTTTAATTGATATGGCAGTTACCTATAAGAAAAGCCCCCTTGGATTTCTCCTTGGGGGCTTCTTTATTGGCAACCTTTGTCAAGACCCGCTATGAGCCTGGCACCAGTGACGGTTGATACTGGTCCACCATCTTCCAGAAGTGCGTCTGCATGTCTGTCTGATAGGGGTTGTAGTCCGTCACATAAGGCATCCTTACTTGGACTGCCGATCCCGCAACCACTCACGAGCAGCATCAGGGTCATCAGGGATAGAGTCTGCACCCTCATTGATGCGTCTCCTTGTGTCTATGTAATCTTGTATCTCCGTCTCCAGCTGGTCGATACGCTCCTGCATACGCCTTTCGGTATCCCACCGAATATACTGGATCGTTCCAAACAAAGTCAAGCCAGCAGCCAAAGCAATTGCCACAATGCGACCAACGGTTGAACCAACAAGAATCCTCATTAGCCACGTCATTTGTCACCCTTCTCAGGGGCTGTCCAGGAGGCCCAGAAGCCCACAACAGCCATGACCAAACCAACTACCATCTGCCAGTAGATGTCCTCTACAACGCCTCTTGCAGCCAGCAGGGGGCCTAGTGAAGTCATAAGGTGTCTGAACGCACCTTGAACCTTCGGGTCTTTAAGTCTTTCCACTACGACCTCCATTCAGGACTGTAACGAGGAAGTTCACGATCAACTCCCATATGCTCTTGCTGTCTTTCTCAGGCTCAACCACAGGAGTTCTGAACAGTTCCAACTCAGCCTCCCTGCGTAGAACCAAACCCCTTAAGGTCTTTCCCTTAGCCTTGTTCCACCACAGCATAGCCTCACCAGCTTTATCAGTCTCACCGGCATTAAAGAACCTCAGGGCAGAGGATTGGATGAAAGCAGGGGAACCAATGTTGTAGGATAGGGATACGAACGCCCCAAACTGGTTCTCGTTGATGGGGGCATGGATATGGGGGCGTATCTCATCGGCAAACTTCTCAAGGCCAAGGCGTAGGTATTCCTCTGCCTGAGCCTCCGTGATGGTCATACCGGCGCGAGGGGTAATCCCAAGCCCAGCCATAGCAGTGGTGCCATAACCAATGGTCCACACACCTACAGAGTCTTGGTAGGCCTCCAGACGTAACCCCTCAAACCTCTTGACCAGATCGACTGTTGCCTGGTTGATAATCATTCAATCCCATCCTTGAGGTATGCACAGGTTTCCGTGTCAGCCTCAACCTTTGTGTCGCAGGTCTTATTCTCAGACGACCACATAGCCCATATCGTAATGAGTATGAGCAGTATGTTGACCGGATCTCTCAGGTGCCTTTTAATGGTTCTGGTTGTTGCCGGTGGGGATGTCATTTCTTTCTCCCCAGAAATCCCCTTATTGACTCGATTATGAACTCCCGGTCAGAGAAGATCGAAGCAATCAAGTCAAAGACAAGATGTCCGAAAGAGGTGATAACGACTGCCCAGAACGTCTCAGACCGACCGAAGTGGTCAGCAGCATCCGCAGACAAGGTATAACCTAGCCCGGCTGAGATTACTGCGATGATAATTCTGGTGATAAGGGGCTTTTCTCTGTTACGCTCAATCACGACCAACGCACCCACAACCAGAGCAATCCAAAATTCAGTCGGCTTGCTCATTCCGATACCTTATCCATATGCCAACAATGAAATGAATCGAAGCCAATATCAAAAATGGCATTGCAGACCACAGGTTTCCAATTATGTCTCCTGTGCCTATGTTGACTTCCTTGAAGGTGTATAGGACACCGCCAGCACCATAGCCAGCGACAAACACTGTATCCTCTATGGTGTCTGCCCCTTGCCACCTTTGGTGTGAAGTCTCAAAGTAGAGATAGGCCACCAGGATAGAGAACCAGACGGGTCCACGGACAGGGAACTCACCAAACACCGCAAGGTATGCCATGCAGGCTACGGCAGCAAAAAACATGCCGAGGGCAATATGACCAGATTGGTTAGCAGCCCAACCATTCCAATCCTTCTCGAAGTTAGAGGGGATAACCCTCATCACGTCCTCCTTTCAAGCGCCCCCACGCTGTCTAGATATTCTTCAACGGTCATCCTCTTGAAGCACATCAGGTCCGTGTCCCTTGTGCAGTTGATAACCTCTACGCCTTTTCTCCTGAGTATCCCTGCTGCCTTGTCCATGCAAGTAATCCACCACTTGATCGTGGAGGGTCTGGATTGATACATACCTTGGGGGTGCCTACCAAACCAGTGATTGCCGGGATCTTTGTAGTCAAAGCCAAGCAGGACGATGTTCTTGACGCCCCACATGACCATCAGGTTGATTGCTTGGAACCCACTATTGCCACCGGAACCCACAGCATCCCCAGAGAATATGAGGTTCCTGGTCCGGTCCACATGAATTGTGTGGCAACCGGGGTGTTCATCGATGCCTATGATCCTCATGCCCGTGAAGGCTTCTGGTGCTGGTCCTTTAGTGTCCCACCACCTCTTGTCGCAAGCATACAGAACATCAGCCCAAGGGGCCAACTGGTAGGTGTCGTTGATGACCACTACCTTGTGGGTTCCCCTGAAGGCTTCTATATCTGTTTTGTTTTGGCTTGGCCCTGAAGCTGCAATAACAACAGATTCTTTAGACCAGTCGGGAAACCAATCTTGTTTCATCTCATCTAGATTACTATAGTCCAGCCTTACCTTGCATCCAAGTGGTCAGGTTAGAAATCTCGGTGCTGGTCAACTCTCTGTCGATTGCCCCGCCACCGTAGAACTTGCCTGTCATGTAGCTGGCCGGGGATGGTTCATAGAACAGCCAAATCCTGACGTTTGTGGAGATCCCGCCACGGGCTGTCCCGCTGTCAATCAGGGTCCCGTCTTTGTAGCCGGAGGCTGTCGTGCTGCCAGCGGTTATTATCGCCGTTCTTGTATCGGGGTCTTGCTTTGCTGAGTAGTCAAGGGTTTCATTGAGGCCAGAGGGGTTGTAAATAGAAAACCGGTTCGGAGTGGTTCTGGTGTCACCGGCTATATTTATCCTGACGAAGTTAGTTGTTTCACTGGCCTCAGCGATGGCGGAGTTGAGTGTATTGTTTTCTGTTATCTCATACCCGACAAAAAGGCTGCCACCACTGGAACTGAATACCTTTGTCGAGCC
Source organism: Candidatus Obscuribacterales bacterium (assembly GCA_036703605.1). Taxonomy (NCBI): domain Bacteria; kingdom Bacillati; phylum Candidatus Melainabacteria; order Candidatus Obscuribacterales; species Candidatus Obscuribacterales bacterium. Next base: position 6,182 of record DATNRH010001225.1, read on the forward strand.
TGGGCTAGTTGACAGGCGGTCATTGGAGCCATCGAACAGAAGCCAGTGCAGCGTCCCGTTCGTCTTGTAGACCGGCGGGTTGGTGGCCTCAGTCATATGGTTGGCGTTGCCGCTTAGATCGTCCATGCGGCGAACAACCTGCCCATCGGCAGTCACAGGGGTTGTCGCTGCCGTGTCCTGCCAGAGCGTTGACAGGTCACTCGGGTCATACAGCCCCCCAAACTCACCGCCGCCAAAAAGGCTAACAGGATCAAAAGCCGGTGGGACAAAATCACCAGCACCCCTAAGAAGCCCACTCCTGTGAAGGAATATGCTCACGAGATACCCCCAACGATAACCCATTCATCAGTGGCCTTCTTGTGTGCAGAGACAGCCGTGTAGTTGCCTTCCACGTTCACAGAGCCAGCAGACGTACCATTGACTGTTACACCTGTGTCACCAGTTATGATCAACTTGTTAGCAGGGCTGGCCCCACCATTGTCCTCCAAGACAAAGTTAATGATCGTTCCCACGGGAAATGCGACAGAAGCATTGGTTGGGATGGTGCAAGTGATGTCAGCCAGCGGTGAGCCAGTAATACTGACATACTTGATCTGAGAAGCATCATCCAGTGCAAGGGTGAAGTTGGCTGTCTCATCCGTATGGCCTACGGTAGAACTGGAGCCAAGGTTGCTCTGCCTGATAACCTTAGTGACATAGGTTTCAGGAGATGTCCCTTGCGGCTCTGAAATCTCAAAGAGTTCATCGCCAGTCGGTGTAGTGACTTCAAGTGAAGGAGATTGACCCAGCAGGTCAGAGATTTTAACGCCCATATTAACCCTCGGTAATTCTGATTATACCATCTTCCGTCAGACGAACCTCTCCGTCCTCAGTGATACGCCAATCAACGTAAGGCACATCAACATAGGGGGAGGTCCAGCTATCGTATCCATCCCTGACAGCAGTTACTTGCAGCCTGATTGTGTCAGTGTCAGCAGGGATGCCACTTGTGTATGTCGCGGAAGACAGTGATTTCGGAGTAGAGACTGAACTTTCGGTGTTGTAAGGAGAACCACCAACCACACCGTCAATGATGGAATAGTAATCCAGACGGTAGGTTGTACCCGCTTCCTCGGTGATTGTAGCGTCATCATAGTCTACAATGTTGGAGGTAGTCTGGGTCAGTCGGTTCCTGCCAACCCAAGTGAGTTCGGACCCATCAAAGATAGTATCTGTTGGTTCATACAGAGTTTCCCACTTCAAGTCATTTGCGGGATAAGGTCTGATAGCCCGGTTGGCAAAGACGATATTCTCTGTGGTAGCACTTGCGAGGGCAAGCTGGTCCGTTCCAGTCCTGGTCCTGATCTTTACGTCAAGTTCTTCGCTGGCGTTGTACTCCTCTGTGCTGGACACAGCATAGTCCTGCCAGAAGATGATATACTCACCCGCTGCATGTTCAGTGGGAACAGTGTCCAGTGCCCCACGACCAATAGTGGCCCCAGACTCAGAGACACTATCCACACGGACAATCTCATCACCGATCTGTGCAAGTGTTCCAGCGACAACCTCAGACACCCTCCGTTGGGAACTGAAAGTCAAGGTTGTCTCGGTGGGATCTTTACCTACAGCAGCCGACAGGACCGCATATGGGGCAAAGTCAAGGAACTCCTGCTGTGTGTACTCGACAGGGCTTGTGGCCTTGTCATCCACATAGATACGGGCACCAGTGTGACCATTACCGGGGGAGCCAGCAGCCACTTGCAGGTAGCCAACAGTAGGGTCATCCGCCAACAGGCTGTCAGCCTCAGTGTCGCCAACCTGCCTGACAATCTCGTAGTAAGGTGTCTCCTGAACGATCCTTGCGGGGCTATCGAGAGCAGTCCTTCTGAGGGGATCAGTCGGTCTGGCATCTGGATCAATGACAGCAGTCTCCCCAAGGGAGAATACGTCCTGCACGAAGATAACAGTAACCTGGTTGTTCTCACCGTCACCAACATCAATGTCGAGAACCCGCATGACTTCACCGTTCAACCCATAGTCGGTTGAAGTGAAGGAAATAACATCGCCGGGGTTTAGTCGGGATGCCTTACGGGTCAGGACTGCGGTTCCCTTCCACTTGGGAACAGTCATGGACCTGACGTTGGAGTGAAGAACACGGCTGGCTAGGGATACCTTGTGTATCCAGGTGGCATCAATAGTGGTGGAGATAACCTTACCAACATCCCTGATAGATGCGGGGTTAGTCTCCGTCAGGGTGGCCTTCTTACGGCCCTTCCTGTCGGTATACTCAAGGGTGATGTAGTTGGGTATCTCATGACGACGTTCTTTCTGTATCTCCATAGAGATAATGTCATCGTCAGTGAAATACGTGATGTCACCAGAACCATAGTCATCCCTGATGAGACGCATATGGAACTTGCCATCAGACCTATCTACATAGACTTCAGCACCGATATGCTCCTGGACCCTGTTGATGAGTTGCAGGGGGTCACTCTCATCAGGCGACCACTCACCGGACAAACCAAAGAACTCAGAGAACAAGGTATCAGCAGCTTCAGTGAAACTGGTGTCGTCTACATCCGCTTCAGGAAAACCAAGCCCCCACCTGTCATTGGTGATAACCTCACGAATGATGTGGGCAGGGTTCATGTCGTAGATGATAGGGTCTGTTCTATCCCCAGTTGTAAACCGGAGTTGAATCCTTACATCTTTAATGAACGCTAGTTCACCGCCCGCAAACAGGATACGGAACCTTGGGTTTGCCAGAGAGGCATTTAGTGGTATCCAGTCCGAGTCATAGGTCGTCCAGTCATAGCCGTTTGAATTGACAGGTACGTTTATGAAGTTGGTTCTGGACCCACCAGACGTTTGCCAGTAGTCTATCTGCGCCCCAAACCCAGAGGATTGTTCTGTCTGCGCTAGGTCACAGACCATCCTGAACTCGAGGGCCTCGTAGGGTAGAGGAACGTAGTTCTGAGGCACGACACCAAAGACTGCTGTTCCACCCCCAAAGACCTGCTCAGGACGGATCATGAACCCATCTTCACCAGTATCCAAGGCAACGGTTTGACCATTTACAGTGATGTTCTGGGGAACAGTAAAGGACCGCTGGATGTCAGCGTCAAAACGGAACCACGTCAAGGGGGATGTATATTCACCATCAACCCCGCGCTCACCAAGGATTACGTTGTTACCTGCAACAGAGGGCTCCGTGGAGAACGGACCAATACCACTGTCGACAAACACAGTCCCAATGTCGTTGGGGATGCTGTCACTGATGATCTTAGATTTGTCGGTATACCACTGAACAGTTCCGTCAGACTGGTAATCAATGCGCTGAATAGTAACAGACCAAGGCTTCAGGTAGGGGTTGTTGCCCCAGTAGAAGTCCTTGAACACAAGGCTGGAGACACCCCTGTAGGCAGGGCTATTGGCATCCTGGTTGGCTACAAGGAAGGCATTAGGCGTCTGGGAGGGAAGTCCATCAAGAACGTCCACAGCACCAGAAACACCACCCTCACGGTCCTCACCACCGAAGAGTTCCGTTGCATCTACAGTGAAGGTAGTGACTACAGAATCGTTAATCCAAGCCTGACGGTCATCAACCCGAAGGTCAAATATCTTGTCAATGACGCCCTCACACATTACTGCATGGACATCAAGGAAGTGCTTGTAGCCAATAGTTTGTGAACTACTCTTTCCCATACTTCCTGTTCACTACCTTTATTGCTTCACTGTCGCCTGTGTCTAGCAGGGTCTGAGCGTCAATTCCGTTCTGGCAGAAGTCAACCCAATCCAGACCATAACGCTTGAACCAGAGTCGGGCACCTTTAGAACAGAGCCTCCCTTTGTCGTCGTATAAGTCTGATCGGTAGATTATCACTTCTTGCCACCTTTAGCCTTGATTGCCACTAGGTCCAGATCATCCCACCACACGACAGAACAATCCTTTCGCTCAACTGTCCCAAACACCACCTTTAGCGCCCTACCCTCAGAGGAATTAGGTATCTGCAAGTCCTCAAACTTGGTCCTCTGCGGGGCCTGAGGCTTGGGGCGTAGTAGGATGCTGATGAGAAGGGTAGCGGCATAGATAGCCAACTGGACCCATATGTTCATTAGACGATGCTCCTACCGTCAAATGCACCAATGTTGGGGAAGTATGGAAACCCACCAAAGTTGTCCAAGTTGCCAAAGGCAGCACAGGAGGTTTGGTTCAGCGTGCAACCAGGTGCTAGTGTGATGGCTTGGTTACCACCGGCGGTAATTGCATCCGCCAGAGCCTCGAAGGGTTCCAGAAGGGTCACTGTAGTCCCACTCACACTGTCGATGGTCCGGTTCTCACCATTGAAGGTAAGGATGCCAGAGTCGTAGGACAGGCTTGTTGGGGCTGCTGGTGTGGTAGTCAGAGTAACAGTGTTACCAGACGTTGCAGAGGCCGTGTAAGGGTCTTGGAAGTCCGCTAGTGTAAGACCACAACCATCACCGTAATGGACCCACCTACAGGTTCTCTGTGCCCGTGCGTGGAGGGTCTGACGGGTAAGGTCCGACATGATGCTGTTGCAGACAAAAACCTTATCGTCACCATTCCTGCGAACCTGCTGGACAATGCCTTTCCAGACGACAGCAAGTTCATCAGTCCCATCGGTCCTGTGGACACGAGAGATGGTAAGGGATACACGAGCAGAACCTTCAGCTTCCATCGTGGAGACTTGGGTATTAGTCCTTGCTACAGTAACCTCAAGTTCCTGACGCTCCAGGTTACGGCTGGTCTTGATGTTGCTGTGGTTAATCTCAGATGCAAGGTAGGTATTGCCACCATACACTTCGTCATTCTGAGAGGCTGCAAGGTAAACAGTGGACACACCATTACGAGCAAAGGTGTATAGGTATAGCGGTTGTCCGTCTGCTACGCTATCTTCTTGTGCATTGTAGGTCAATCGGGAACCTCAATCGTAGAGAGTGAATGAATTGAGTATCCGTTTAGTCGATGCTCAAATGTGATTGTGTCGGTGTTGGAACGAACCTTGTTGACAAAGCAGATGTAGAGAACATCAGCAGGGGCTACAGCGACGCCAAGGGCAGTGATCTGTATGTCCTTGGTGCCGGGGTCATCCCCATTGGTGACGCCTGTAATCTCACGGTAGATACGGGTTCCGTCCCTCAGGAACACCCCTATGTGCCTACCAATATACAGGGTTGTAGGATCACCAACTGTCGTCACGACAATAACCGGATCACCAGAGCCTGCTGACTCTACAAGGTCCAAGTCCCTCTTGAACGTGGGCAACCAGAAGGCTTTCTGCCTACCCTTGTGGGCATGGTAGAACTGCCTGCGGGTCCAGAGGGCGCTGCGGGTTCCATCGAAGAAGTTGATGTTGTTGGTCACTTCGTCATAGTCATACTCGTTAACTGCGACCACCTTGCCATAGGCATTACCGTAGAAAACCTGGGCCTTGCCTATGGAGTTGGGGTTCTCTTGTGCAAGGAAAGGAGTTGTCACAACCCGAAGGCTCTCGTAGGAGTCATAGACAGCAGAGGCAAGATCTGTCTGGTCAACAATCTCAAAGGAGATACCACCACGGGCCAGGTTCCGCTGGAACGGGCTGATAGTGGGCTGCGTCCTGTTGAAGCCAGTCCTGACAGGTGCACAGTAGGCATTGACAAGATCCGTGCCAACAGCACCACTCAGGGTGATGGACGAGGCCCCTACAGTGGTAATATCTACCAGTGCGTAAGTCTCGTCATCTTCCCATACGATAGCCTTACCCAAGGCCCTGTAATCCGCTATGGTAGTGTCCACAGAGATAGAGGTAGCGGCAGAGGCAATGTTACCCACCAGTTCAGCCTCATGCCACACAGGGACATACCACTCTCCACCAGCATTGGAACGCAGAAGTCCATCAGCCCTACCAATCTGATTGTCGTAGAGCAAATGTGAGTAGTCAAAGGACTGCACGGGGTTCTCCCTAAGCGCAATCCTCTGCTCCTTTGCACCAGCCCGAAGGACATCAGTGTTGAACACCAATGACTCTCGGACAGGTTCCTCTGGGAAGAAGGGCCAGACTTCAGGCAATTAAATATCCTCAGCCGTTAAAGGCGACACCAAGCTTCTTGAGACGCTTTACCTCAACCTGCTGGTATCTCGGGTCATTCTTGTACTTCTCTGCGTCACGCTCATCATCAACGATAACCACTGCGACACTGGTTCCCTGCTGCTGGTTTCCATTGGACTTGACGCCAAGTTTACCATCAGACCCACGAGTGAGGGGCATAATGGCTTCAGGCCCAGCCTCACCCATAAGACCCATGCCCTTAGCCATCGGGAACATAACGGGGCTACTCACTACACCACCATTAGCGAAGGGGATCACGTTACCGCCCATGAAAGCATTGCCATTGGCGTTCGGGGTGATACCAGGTATGGCAGTCGGGCCACCAAGACCAAAGGCACCCAACAGGGCATTGACAGCACGAGCAGCAATAGCCTCAGCCATCATCCTACGGATAGCATCAGCGAACTGGAGAACCATCCCTTGAACGCCACTCTCGAACGGGTCAAACAGGAAGTCAGCAAAGGCAGACTGTAGGCTCTTGGCACCTTCTGCAATCGTGGCGTCAAAGTCTTGCAGGCGTTCCAGTTCGGCACGATACTGCTGGATAGGTCCAGCGGTTGCCTTCTGGAATTGCTCTGTGACAAGGCCAAGTGCAGTGGAATACTCAGTCGCGTTGATCTTACCGGCGGCTAGGGCTTCACCAAGAAACTTCTCTTGTTCAAGATACTTTTGATTGGCCGCATAGAGGGGGTCAAGTGCCCCCATCAACCTCTCGTATTCCTCGCGAAGATCCTTTACCTTAGCCGCACTACCAGACCTACCCCTACGGGAAGGGGTGGTTTCGGGCTCATCTCCAGAGGGCACATACCCAAGTTGGGCAAGTAACTGGGCGTCTGCACTACCAGCTAGAGGTCCACCAGGACCGGCTTCACCACGACCACGAGTTCCACTAACTCGAATTGCGTTTGCTGTGCTTGCCTTGTTAACCTCATTGGCCGCTTGGATCGCGGTGTCAGTCAGGCTATTAAGCGCAGAGATGATGGAGTCAAACTTGATAGCGTCAATAGACTCCAGAGCCTCTGCAAGATCAAGTGCTGCCTTCTCTGTTTCCTCTAGAGTAGATGCTTCTTCAAACTGACGATACTTGGCAATCAGATCGACCAAAGTTTCAGAGTTGGTGTCCATCTGCTTTGCAAGGTCATCCAGAACCTGCCTAGCGATGTTTGCCGAATCTCTGGCGGCTACCCTAAGTTGGATGTAGGCTGCTTCAGAAGAATTACCGTATTCGAGGATGTTCTTCTCTGCAATCTCAATAATCTCAATCTGACGCTCAACATCTGCCACAAGACCACCGATTTCGCCAGCCAAGTTTTCTACGGAAGATCGGCGCGTAACTTCAACCTGCCTGGTTCCTTGACGCTGCTGAAGCCCGATAAGCCTCTCAAGTTCATCTGCGGTCCTACCATACTCCATACGCAAATCTTCAGCAGAGGACCTAGCAAGGTCATTGAACCCCCTGAGTCTGTCGGTGGACTCGCTCAGTTTGTCTACGCTTTTAGTGGCGTCATCTGCACCCATCCCCAGCGACAGGAAGGTATTCGCAAGCGCGGTTCCAATAGCAAGACCCGCACCCGCAACAGCACCCCAAGCACCAAAGATACCAAGAAGCTGGGAACCCTGCTGGCCCAAAGCCACTAGAGCATTGGTCCCACCCTGTATCTGAACTGCAAAGTCACCAACCTGGTAGCCTACCTGCTGTAGTCCAGCGGCACCAAACCTCTTGGTTTGAAGTGTGGCCCTATTAACACCCGTGACATATTGGTTCGTTACAGTGTTAAGGCGTTGGGTTTGGACTGCCTGCCTTTGGATACTGTTCGCGGCGGAAGATGCTGCGGCAGAATAACTTTGCGTGGAACGGGCAGCGGTTGCATAAGTTGACCCTGCACGGGAAAGCGTAGCCTGAAGCCGGGTTATACGGTCTTGTGCTGTCTTTACTTCCGTGCTATCAACTGTGATCTTTAGGTCAGCCATTTAGAACCCTTAAAAAGACCGTATCCAACTTTCGTATGGCTTCTATTTCCCATGCCGAGATTGGTGTTTCGGTCAATTCCTTCCACGCCTTGATCTGTTCGTATGTTATCGGGTTCGGTCCGTTCAGTCCTGCTGTTCGGGACTGGTTGAGCAAAATAAAAGCAGACCAGATGTGGGACACTTCGGAAGGGAACTCTGGTCCCATTAATTCCTTCGGCGTCTTTCTGGTCTGCTTTTCTACCTGCTCTAAATGTTCTCGTAAGGTAATACCGCTCTGATCGGGCTTGCTCAACTCGAACTCATGTTCGGCGTAAGACAATAGCCTGTCGATCAGACCTTCGTAAAAACCTGTGCGTTCGCAACAGCCTCCGCAATTTGGTCACGAAGCCAAGGAAGATCCGAAAGAACCTCTTTTGCAGCCTCCAGGCTCAACTTAGGCTTCTTACCACCGTAGGTAATGTCCCATGCGGCGATGGTCTTAGCCTCAAGTTCAAGAGCCTCACGGTCCAGTTTCTCTGCGTCAAGATCCACTTTGCCACGGTTCTTCTGGACTGCCTTCAGCCGGCGGTTCTGAACCTCGTAGCTGGCCTCCTTGAACTCCTTGGAGTGAGGCAGATAAACGGTGATGGTCATTTGAGTGCCATCGTCGTTCAGCAGATCCTCGTCCGTAATGGGGTGCTTGATAAGGACTTCTACAGTATCTTTCTCAGGCTTCAGTTTGGAAAGGTCAGTCATGTCGGGTATCCTATGAGAATTGTCGGGTGCTTTAAGAAATGGGCGGGAGCCACACCCGACAGTAACCCCCGCCCTACCTCACAAGGAGGGTTACGAGGTCCGTGTAATCTGGAGGTTGGTCCCAAGGGTCGAGTCAAAGAGGGCGACAAACGGGATCGTGATTACACGGGACTGTGGGTTCTCAAGCGGCACATCAGAGCCGTTGATCTTGATACGAGGGAATGTGAAGGTGTAGGGGCTAAGTCCGGTCGGATCGTTGACCGAGAACTCCAGTTCAGATTCCGTCTCGTTGAGGAAGCGGTTAGCTAGGCTGGCATCCTCGAAGTAAGCAGTGATAGTCCCTTCAACCTCAGCACGTCCATACTCAAGCTGCGGGGTGCTGTCGTCACCAATAACAAAGGTCGGGTTGAAAGAGTTGTTGATGGTGAAGTCAATCGAAGTGATACTGGTAACAGCGGAGTTGGTCGAGCCAGCATCCTGAAGGAACAGGTCGCCGCTGTAGGCATCAAACGGTTGAGTGGTCGTCAGGGTGTTGAGGGTCTTGCCAGTGCCACTGATCGTCAGATCCTTACCCACAATACCGAAGGTAGAAGTCACCATCTGGTTTGGTGCGACAGAGATGTTCAGGGTGCTAACGGTGCAGCCGGTGAACAGGCGATACTGGGCTACGTCATTGAAGGCATCTTCAATAGAGAAGAACTTCGGGGTAGTCCCAACACCAATAGTGTCGTCAGATGCCCAGTCAGAAAGCATAGCGGCGGCAATGAAGTCATCCCAAGCGCCTTGGCGAAGGTCACCTACAATGTCACCACCAATCTGGCGGTTGCCGTGACGATCCACACGAGGGATACGGTCAGGGCGGATTTCATTACCAGCAACCCGGTCTTTGGTCAGGTTGATACTGTGGGTATTGATGGGGAGGGGCGTAAAGTTGCCAGCCGGAGTAGTGCCGAAAGTCACCTCAGTGATGTAGGACAGGCCGGAACGGGAACCCTGTGCAAAAGCCATTTAGTTCTCCTATTGCGAGTAGATATACCAGCCGATGTTAACAGGAACGTAATACCAGTTAGGAATTGCGATCCCGTTTTCCCGTTCGGCGTAGTCAACGGATACGATGATTGTTTCTGCGGATGCGTTTGTAAAACTGATGTCAGTCGTCGCATCAAATGCAGATATGAGGGTGTCCGCATAATCATCAGCGGCGGATGGACCAGCATTCTCGGGAACGTAGATCAGCACCTGGAAAACACCCAAGTAGCGATTCTGAGGGTCAGAGAAACGAACTGCTGGTCTGCGGCTAGTGAAGATCATGCGGGGCTGCATGTAAGCCGTGTTAGTCGAGGGCCTGAAGGTTACGTTCTCCCAAGCAATTTGAGTGGGGAGATTGGAAGTCTCAGACAACCTCTTTTCAAACGCACCCCTGATGTCATCGTAGATGCTCATTTGAAGTTCTTGTTCCTCGCTTCATCCACGATACGGGTCATCTCTCGGTAAGTAGCCGTGTAAGGTTCGTAACCCCAACGGTATTCAACATCTTGGGCATGTTCAGCGTTATTGTAGATCGTGGCGATGGATTTATCTTCCATTGCCTCAACCTGCTGTTCCATGCGCGCCACGGCAGCCATTTCGTAAGACGACTTGTCTTGGAACCTGGGCCTACCTTCGCTGCTAATACCGGGCATCGAGCCAACTATTCCAGATTCAACGTTGTGACTGTCCATGTAAGCCCCTGTATCCACAGGCGACCACTTAGCTACTTCCCTGGCACCGCCAACAAGAACATCAGACTGGAAGTTCTCTAGGGCAGCCTTTAGTCTCTCTGCCTTGTTGTCTATTCCGGTTTTGTCCGTAACAACTCTAAACATCAGACTTCCCAAGGCTTAGGTTTACCGTGATAGGCAACCACACTGGCACCAGCGGGAATACCCTTACCCCTTACGACATGAACCTTGTAGGAACACACCTCGGGTCCAAACCTCTGTATGGGGCAGTTGCAGAAGTCCCTTATGAACCCTTGGTCGCCCCAACGAGCAGCAGTCTTGTAGCGGTTCATCCAGTCTTGGGGATCGCCCTTGAACACGTCATAGACATTCTCAGGGGCATCACCTGACCAAGCCATTACACCAGAAGCGGGTTGGGCTGGCTTGTAGAAGTCGGAGAGCATCGTGAAGTTGTCTCTGACCAGTGGATCAAGGCTACCAACTACGTCTGTATCAAGGTCCAGGTAGACGACATGACCAGAGAAAAGGCCGGGGCGGAACAGTTCGATCTTTGCCCACCAACCAGCGTAATTGTGCTTGAGTGGGATGGTCTCGCAGTCTAGAGCAAGATCACTAAGACATACGAATCTGGCCCTTGGTTGATGCAGGCCCACTTGAGCCTTGAGTCTGTGCACATGCTCAGGAAGGTAAATCCCACCAGATTTAAGAACTGTAACAACTGTAATATCCATCTCTTAGATAGGAAGGCACAGGAGGTTTCTTTCGTCTGCCTCGGAGTAGACGTATTCGTTCTTTTCCATCCAGTGAACGAGAGACTTCTTGTGAGCCTCAGTGTTCGCCTCAAGGATGAGGGCAGGGCGACTATTGGCTATCAGGTTCTTGGCACCTGACAGGACACTCATCTCGTGCCCCTCTACATCGATCTTGACAACCGAAGCCTCAGTAACCATGTCGTCAAGAGTTACGGTATCAACCTCATACTGACGGGGTGCATGGCAAGTGGCAATCTCAATGGAACCACCGGAAGTCAGGGGAACCTTTGGGTTATACCAGAAGGTCGTCTTACCGGATCTTGCCGACACAGCTACGTTGTGAACCTCGGCATCCACACCATTCAGTTCGATGTTCTGCTGGAGCCTGTTGAACACCGCTTGGTTCGGGTCGAAGCCAACCGCCTTGAAACCACGCTTTGCAGCAGGAATGAGGAACCAACCAGTAGCAGCACCAACGTCAACAAAAGTTCCATCAAGGTGACTCCACAACCATTCAGTCGTAACCTGCTCAAACTTCCGGTTGTATTTACGCTCCCATCGGATAATCATATCATCCTGAGCGTAGAACTTACAGCCGTTGGCTTCGTAAATGTCGGTCATTGTAGTTCCTCAAGCGGTCGGGTAGGAAAGCAAGTCAGGCCAGAACCATTAGGGCCGACATAATTGATAACCTGGACGCCCTTGTTTTTCAGTTGCGTTGCAGCCCTGCCAAATCTCTTTGCCCAAGGCATGTAATTTCCTGCGCCACCAGCCCAACTGTAACCACCGTGGAAGTGCTTAGTGCTACCATCCATCTTCATGTCAAACCCTAGGAGGGAAATTGACTTGGCGTTCAGGAGGTAGGCTACGTTGAGGGCGCAGTGTCCAGAGTTAAGACCTATCAGATATTCGGGGTTATCTGAAAGACCTTCACTTGGGTCGTAGCGAAGGTAAGTTGCTCCCTCTAGGGGAATACAGCCGTCAGGATTCTTTACACATAGGAAGAGGCGGCCAGCATACCCCTTCATATCTTCCGCAGCCCTTGTTATGAATACTCGGTCCACACTGACCAAAGCATCTGTATTCGCTACGAAAGCTGTCCTGTTGGCACCGATGGTGTAGCCCTTCAACCTGGTAAAATCGAAGTCCTTCAGGGATGGGCCACCACCTATTACATATACTTCCTTGTCAGACCAATCACCCTCTACCCTACCAAACTCTATTCTCGGACTTGGCATAGGTAGCATACGGGAGTGCTTGAGTATATCTTGGAGTGGCTGACAATCGTTACACCGTCACCGATACCCGTAATCTTATCGTTCTCTTGGGGTTCGGGAAGGGTGTTACCGGAAGTATCTACCAGAGGGAACACGACCTTGCGATCACCCATCTGGATATTGGTTCCGTCTACTTCGGCTAGTTTGTAGTCGTAGAAATACACCTTGACAGTGTAGTTCGTGGTTGTGTCACCCGATGTGGTACCCGTAGAGGGGTTATAGGCACCTTTGACAACTCGGGTAAACGTCACCGTCTGCCCATGAATGTCGATCAGGTATTTCAGGTCAGCGGGGTTGAATGTGGTCATCAGTCGTAGGACGTATCAAAATCTTCGACTTTACCGGGGTAACGGAAGCGGTCCCTACGGAAAGACGGTTTAACACGATCAGTATTGGCCCTGACAGCCTCAATAGTGGCGATAGAGACGCCGCCGACAGCAAGGCCGAGGGAGGCCCCGTTGTAACGCTGAGAGTCTTGACGGAGTTGGCTGGCTAGTTTCTGGTAGTGCCGGTAGAGTTCCCCGTATTCACCACGGAGGGCACCATCCAGTTCAACAGTCACCTTACGAGCATACTTGGCTGCAATATTAGCGGCGATGTAGGATGCAGCGTTGTAGGTGTTGTTGGAGGTCTGGGTCAGGGCAAAGGTAATTTCCTCGTCCTGAACCTGCTGGTCATTGGTATCTGTGTCACCGACAAGGAGCCTTACGACATTAATCCGACCACTTGCGGTGTCGTTATCCAGGTCGGTAGGGTCGTAACTCCAAGTCATGTGATGTTATTCCATATGTCCGAAGTTTCTACGCCAAGAGCGGATCAAACCCCGCTGCTTGTCAATAATCTTGGATTTCTTGCAGCGTCTGCGGTTGAAGTCCGCATCAGTCTTGGTTTTCTCCTTGACCTTCTTGTTGATCGTACTCACCAGTGAGTGAAGTTGATCCAGGTCAAGTTGCTCAAGTCCATCGCCGACCTGCATCTCACCCTCACGTTCGTCATTGTGGTGGATGAAGCCTTGCAGGTAGAGGCGGTGGGCCTTATCAGTGTCCAGACCAGCCTGTTCCTTCCACTTGAACTCTTCCCCCTGCTTAAGCATACGTCCAGCAGCTTTGAAGGGAACTCTTACGAAGGTAGGTCGGTCATACTGGAAAGGAGTGTGCCGGGTCATATCACTGTTCCTTTGAAGTGGGTGGGACCACTATAGCCCCACCCTATTGTCTTATCAGGCAACGATGCCATTGAAGAAGTAGCCCAGATCGGAGCCAACCACCTTCATATCGTAAGCCCTCTTGACTTC
>DATNRH010001226.1 GCA_036703605.1 Candidatus Obscuribacterales bacterium
TTTCAAAAGGAGAACGACTTCCCGATGCCTACGACCCTGACACGACACCAGAGGTCGGAGAGCTTGACGAATTGAAAACCGGCATTGCTGAATCGATAGATGATTTGCCCTCATCCCCAACCCTTCTCCCCAGGGAGAAGGGAGCTAGAACTTCTGTCCTCTCTCCCTAGGGCTAGGGTGAGGGTGAGGCGGATTGAGCAATTCATACCTGTATTCAGCAACGCCGCATGGAGTTTCAGGGCTTCTAGCTAGAGGTTCTTGCCCTGATTTAGCAACACTATCTGTTGACCCATTGGGTTCTTCCTATCGTCCGTAGTTTCCCCATGGCTAGCTTGGTAGTCAGAGCGCGCACTTCTAGCGCATTGCTTAGCAGCGTCTAGATCTAGAACTGGGGTGGGACATCGACAATGCCCCACACAATGCTCACAACCTAGGTGATTCCATACCTTGCAAAATGCTCATAACCTAGATGGTTTAACGATCACAGCTTTAATTCTGTCGTTGGAACACAATTCGGCAGCCGTCTTGATTTATAGAGGATACTCTATGGATAATGATGCAAGTTCAGCGGCAATTGTTATGCTCAGGTGACCATAAAGTTACCGTAAAGCTACTTGCCAGATAGGATCATAAGGCGCTACTGTAGTGCTATATACAGCCATCGTCTTACTCATCTTATTTCCATTGGTTGGTGCATCCTTTTCGAGTATTAGGCAGGAGATATCGACACAAGCAGGTCGTCAGCTCTTTAAGACTGGAAGCTTTCAGGTTCTAGTCTTCTAGGTCAGACTTACTCTATCCCCTGATGTTCCTTCAGACATAATTATTTCTTATTAACCCCGCTAAGTCTTCGCTCATGGAGTGTTACATGGCTTATCATATTGTCTTGAGTCGCCCGTTTGACCTGGACGGGATAGAGAAAGCTGCTGCCAACGATCAGAAGCCACGTCATGCGTTATGGGCCTTGCGCCAACAGTTAAATGCACAGGTGCATCAGCCGGATCAAAAACAGGTAACCGTACACGATAAGATCCTAGCAAAAATTATCGGACAGCCTGAGCACTGGGCGCTGGCCCGCTGCCTGCTGACTTATCTAGGCGATAATGATGTTGTGTTTTGTGCCGGGGAGGATGTAGGTTTGCCTCTTGCTATCCTCGCAGGTTGGAAGCAGGCAAGAACTAAGTTTGTGGTCTCGGTCATGGCTCCCGATCGCTCCCGAGTACGTGGTGTCCTCAAGATGTTCAATCTGCAACACCATATTCCAACGTTTGTGGTGAATACCCAAAGGAAAGCTAAGTCGTTGATGGATTGGCTGTCGCTGCCCAGCGATCGCATCTGTATCTTGCCAGAACAAACTGACGTACGATTTTTTACGCCTGGCACCTGTCTTGCGGATAAAAAACGGCCTCTGATTGCCAGTGGAGGATTAGAGCAGCGCGACTATCAAACCTTGGCTGTGGCTACTAGCGATCTAGATGTTGACGTTCATATCTGTGCTGTTTCCCCGAATGCATCATCGAATACCAGGGTATCCCTTCCGGATCCAGTGCCTAGCTATATGACGATGCAGCACTATGACTGGCCAGATCTACGTCAACTCTATCGTGATGCGGATGTTGTGGTTGTGAGCCTGTTGCCCAATGATTACTCTGCAGGTTTGACCACGCTCATCGAAGCTATGGCCTGTCGCCGTCCTGTGATCATGACCCGCACGCCAGGCTTAGCAGAGGAGCTGATTGCTGAAGGGGTTGTCTTGGGCGTCCCTCCCCTCAATCCTGAGGCGCTCAGTGCCTCTATTCGCTGGCTCTTGAGCGATCGCAGTTTTGCTGATACTCTTGCCCAGCGAGGGTATGAAGCCGTCATGCAGCGCTTTACCAGCGAGAATCATGTCCAGTATCTAGCTAACTATATCCAACAGGTAGCTAGCCCAGAGGTAGCGCGACGACAAGAGATACTGAGCGCCTAGCCTAATATCGGCGATCGCTCCTCTCTAGAAGCGATCGCCCTCTTGGCTGAATCTATATTATCTAAAAGAGCCTTGGGTTATTCAGGGCGCGATCGCCGCAGACGATCCAGTTCTTGCTGAAGCTGATTGATTTCATCTCGAAGCTGATCGGCTTCGCTGCGGGTCGCCGACTTCTGGTGAGGCTCGACATCCACCGCATTATCTTCCGATCGCGCATAGTTGCCCGTGCGAATCGCTTGAAAGTCTGATGACTGCGACCACTCCTGGAGATATTTAACCCGCTCTACGGTAAACGGATGGGTGAGGAAAACGCCCTGAGATACATTGTTATACAGAAAAAACTTATAAACCTGATTCAGCCCATCCTCGTCAAGATCTTGGTAGCGCTCCGACTGGCGGACAAATTCCCGCAGATCCAGCTCATGGGCATAGCGGCTACTGCCTCCTGCCAGCTTCATCATATTGCGCAAGACTGGATCCAGCTCATCCATCACTAATAGTGCGGCGCGATCGGCAGATAGTTCTGCCTTACGCAACCATTCATAAAATGCCAGAATCAAGCCTGTGCTCACCAAGCTGCTCAGGCCAAAGGTCATGCTCGATAGCCCAAAGACCAGCGTAATAGCCCAGGTAGCCATCTGGTTG
Source organism: Candidatus Obscuribacterales bacterium (assembly GCA_036703605.1). NCBI lineage: Bacteria > Bacillati > Candidatus Melainabacteria > Candidatus Obscuribacterales > Candidatus Obscuribacterales bacterium. The sequence goes on from DATNRH010001226.1 coordinate 2,612, forward strand.
AGCGTGGTGTGGCCACATTTAATGTGACCGAGTTCATGGGCCATCACCGATCGCAGCTCGGTTTCATCGAGTAAATCCAATAGCCCGGTATTCAAGACTACGCAGGGGCGTTCCTGCCCAAGGGCATAAGCATTCACTAAGGGTGCTTGGGACACAAACAGCGTGGGTTCTGGATAGATGTCGAGGGATAGGACGCAATCTCGGAAAATGTGGTAAATCGACGCATATTGGCGCGGCCCTACTTCAATACTGTTGCCCATGAGATAGACGTAGCGCGGGCGTTCGTAGACAAATTCCACAAATTTACGGGCCACAAGGTCAAATCCAGGCACACTGCGCAGCGCCTGTTCGGCTTGCTCATCTTGGGGGTGACGAAAGGCAGCACTAGACAGTCCGGGGTAGGTGGGCATAGGGGCAACATGAAGAATCTGAACGGGTTAACCTGCAGGGGCGATCGCCCTTGGCTTGTCACTATTCTAGCTAACGATGCTCTGAGTCTTGGGGATGGTCTTGGAGGAACTCGATCCGACGACAAATTCCCAAGAACCACCGATTGCAGCCATCTTGCCCTGCGCTAGCATGGTAGCTGATTTGGGGGCGATCGCTCCCGTTCATCGCAATCCCTGTCCTTCTAGATCTATATATATGACACTCAAATTTCTTCCCACCTTGATCCTGACCACAGCTCTGTCTGTCGGCTCATGGCTGATGCCCAGTTTGCAGCCACGGGCGATCGCTCAACTACCAGACGGAATATCCCAGGAAGAGACTGCGGCGGCGGAGCAGGAGGCCATCCAAATGCTGCGCAACGATCCGCAACGGGTGCTGCAACTAGTACAAACTACCCTGGAACAAAATCCGCAACTGGTGCAATACCTGATGCAAAATCCTCAACTGGTACAGCAATTAGCCGGGCAAAGCGGTGACCTGATGCAGGAGTTGCAGCAGCATCCAGAACTTTTGGAGCAACTGGAGCAACTGATCCAGCCCAGCTTGTAAATCATCGTCACATCAGGGGCATATACCATCTTGACAAGCGATCGCGCCTATTGGTTAGCCTGGTCAACGCTGACCGGCATTGGGCCTATCCTCCTCCAGCGGCTGCAGCGGCACTTTGGCACCCTAGCAGCGGCCTGGGATGCTCCGGCGGCCGCCCTCGGAGAGGTGGATGGCTTTGGGCGGCAAACCTGCGACTCCATCCTGCGGGAGCGATCGCATCTGGATCCAGCCGAACTGCTAGCCACCCACAGTGACCACAATCCTAACTTTTGGACACCCGCCGATCCGGACTACCCGCGTCTGCTGTTGGAAATTCCCGATCCACCGCCGGTGCTGTACTATCGCGGGCAGGTGAACCCTCAGGAAAATCAAGGTATTCTGCCGGCGATCGCCCTCGTCGGCACCCGCTCTCCCTCCGACTATGGACGGCGGTGGACTCAGCGCCTCACCCAAGCCCTGATCGATAGCGGCTGGACGATTGTTTCCGGTCTTGCAGATGGTATCGATACGCTAGCGCACAAAACCTGCGTTGAGGAAGGTGGCCGTACCGTTGCCGTTGTGGGAACGGGGGTGGATATTGTCTATCCCAGCTCCAACCGCACACTAGCCCAACGTATTCTTGAACAGGGGCTGATCCTCAGCGAATATCCGGCGGGCACGAAACCCGACCGCGCCCACTTCCCCCGCCGCAACCGGATTATTGCTGGTCTTAGCCGTGCCACCCTGGTTTTGGAGGCCCCCAGTCGTTCCGGGGCGCTAATCACCGCTCGCTTGGCCAATGATTGCGGGCGGGATGTCTATGCTCTTCCCGGTTCTCTCGACAATGAACGCTCGTTGGGTTGCTTAGAACTGCTCAACCAAGGGGCTCAGGTGGTGTTGGGCGAGGCGGATTTATTAGAGCGTCTTGGCAGCCTGCCCAGCTTCCTGACTGCTCCCGTTGAACAGCTTTCCTTGCTGTCGCCGCTACCATCCCTCACCCCTGATCTGTCCAAAATTTTGAACGCTATGTCCCTAGAGGCGATCGCGTTGGATGGCATTGTTCAAACCACCGGATTAGCTACAGGACTGGTCTTAGGCAGCTTGACCCAACTTGAAATGATGGGTCTGGTCACCCAACTGCCCGGATCGCGCTACCAACGCTGCTAGACCATAAACATAGCGTTGACAGCGTCCATTGCCAAGCGCTCAAAGGTTTTCAGCCGATAGACGTTCGTCCCATAAAATTGATTTGAATCTAGCCAAAATAATCCGTACATGTACGGGAAACATCCACAATAATTTGGTCTATTCTGATCACGTTTGGGAGAGCGATCGCTCATCTTCCTAATTCCTTAGGGTCTCAAGGATACTTCCAGATAGACAGTCAAAAAACTGTCCGGATCCAAGGGGCTAGAAACGAAAAGTACTAACAGGCAATGCTTCTAGTGTCTAGGGCTAGGGGCGCGTACCTGTCTGGTGTTGACTTCATCAGCCGACAGGAGGTAATGCCAACATTAAATAGTTGAAGACAACCATAGTCAATTAGCAAGAGCATGATGCAGCGTGAAACAAATCTCAATGCCTACTGTCTAGAACGTTCCGCCGGATCATCGAGATAGTTGTGTAAATTGTAGACTTTTGTTGACGGTGTTAGCAGAGTTTAATTAGCGGGAACAATGAAATAGTCTTCGAGGAGAGATTTATCTAGGATTCAAGTTCAAGTTCTAGTAATTCTAGATTTTTCTAACATCTTCGAAGTATCGGTGGTAGCATCAAAGGGGTGCTGACAGGATGAAAGAAGCAGCTCTTATTGGGTTTAATTCTTCTTAAGAAGTTTGGGTATTATTTCCAGATTTTCTGTTAAAATCCTGCCAGACTATAGACCTCTTTACTACTGTCGAACTCTCGCTCGGAATATGGGGGTTCTGCTCTCTATTCAATTCATCAACAACTGAACACTATTCAAATCACAGTTGTTGGCTGTCTATTCAGTTCCAATCCATAATCAAGTTTTAGGTGACTAATCATGGCTGTTGAAAAGGTAAACTCCTCCTCTAGCTTGGCTGAAGTAATCGACCGTATCCTCGACAAAGGGATCGTGATTGATGCTTGGGTTCGTGTGTCCTTGGTCGGTATTGAACTCCTGGCAATTGAAGCCCGGGTTGTGATTGCTTCGGTTGAAACCTACCTGAAGTACGCTGAAGCCGTGGGTCTAACCTCCCAAGCCGCTGTTCCTGCATAGGTCTAAATCGCTGTTCGCCAATCGGACAGCCTAAATTACGACTGAGGGGTTGCCCAACGGATGCATTGGTTTTCCTATCGGCATCCCCTCATCTTCTTTTTAGCCTCAGAGGCTTATGCGCTGTCCATCATAGCTGTCATTTCAGCGATTTGCTCTGCCCCATGTCACGGGATGACATTTAGTTTTAATAATCAGGTTCTCGCTTAAAAATGACGTTTCAGCAGTGTAAGTTCTGACTTTAGTTTGAGTTATCCTTTCCCATCCTGTAGGAGAATCATCCCATGAATTCGTTGCGAGATTCGTGGTTAGAGCTACGGCAAAGACGTCAGCAAGAGTTAGCCCAACGGCGGCAAGATGTTCGGCAAACCCTCGATACATTTCAAAGCGATCGCCAAACCCAAGCGGCCCAACTCCGTCAAGACCTCAGTCTCTTCCAGCTTCAGCTTCAGCAAGAAACCCAGGCGTTTCTAAACCAGGCTAGTCAGCAGCGTCAGCTTCAAGCGCAGCAGCTTTTCCAAGAGCTACACAACTTTACTCAAGCGCTGCAGCGTCAGACCGCAGAATTTTTATCTCAGACCGCGAGCAATCGCCTCTTGCAGGCCGAAGAACTCAAACGGTTTCTGTCGGAGTTTCGTGGCCAACTCAGCCATACCGTTGCTGCGATGCTGGAAACTTTGCAGCAGACCCGCGCCTTAAACCGCGAACAACTGCGGGCAGAGCTCTCCGCCTATGTAACGGCGTTGCAGTCTGATGTGCAGTGCTATTTGGCAGAACTAGAGGTGATGCGGGGCGATCGCGCTCAAGCGGTGCAGCAAATGCTCAACACCAGCCGTGAACTACGGCTCGCTGATGTGGAGGCGCTGTTCCATGAATTTGCCGCCTTCCGCACCGAGCTAGCTGCCTACTGTGCTGACCTCCGGCAAGCGGTTTGGGGAACGGGCGGCTCTGAGCCAGCACCCGCTCCGGTTGCTGCTCCGGCACCGGCCGCTCAACCCAGATTTTTCACCCGATCTGCTGCGCCTGCGCCCGCTGCACCACCTACCCCACCGCCTGCTGCACCGGCACCGGCAGTGCCTGCACCTGCGGCAGCACCTAGCCCGCCACCGGTCATGCAGGCTCCTCCGGCACCCGTCGCTGCGCCTCCCATCGTCTATGCACCACCGGCTCAGGTATCTCCCTTTGATGAAACCGTGGCAGAGCCTGCACCGCCCAGCGTTCCTGATGCCCCTAGTCCCAAGGACTTGGCCAGCAGCATTTATGCGCTGATTCGGCAGCGGCACGGTGCACGGCTACCGGAAATTGAGGAAGAGCTAAGCATTAATCGCTTTCAGGCTGTCGATGCGCTTCGCCTTTTGATTCGAGAAGGCGTTGTCACCCAGCGCGATCGCGTCTATTTAGTACAAGAGGAAGCTAGCCTGTGACCACTGTTCTCCAAGCCCGGCCCCGGCGATTTGTTTCTACCCCGTCCATTGAGCGCGTCGCGACCCGCGCCTTGCGCTACCTACAATCAGGCTATCCGGTGCATCTACGGGGCCCTGCCGGCACCGGTAAAACCACCCTTGCCTTGCACCTGGCAGATTTGATCAGTCGCCCAATCATGCTGCTATTTGGCGATGATGAGTTTAAAACCTCTGACCTGATTGGCAACCAGCTCGGCTATACCCGCAAAAAAGTGGTGGATAACTTTATCCACAGTGTCGTCAAGATGGAAGACGAACTGCGCCACAACTGGGTTGATTCGCGCCTCACCCTGGCTTGCCGTGAAGGCTTCACCTTGGTGTATGACGAATTTAACCGATCGCGCCCGGAGGTAAATAACGTTCTTCTGTCGGCGTTGGAAGAAAAGCTTTTGGTGCTGCCGCCCAATGGCAACCGCACGGAATATATTCGGGTTGATCCTAACTTCCGCGCTATCTTTACCTCTAACCCTGAGGAATATTGCGGGGTACACGATACCCAGGATGCTCTTTTGGATCGGATGATTACCATCAACATCCCCGAGCCTGATGAGCTAACGCAACAAGAAATTGTTGTCCATAAAACCGGCATCGATCGCTTGAGTGCTTCGTTGATTGTCAAGTTGGTGCGGGCGTTCCGCGCTAGCACTGGAGCCGTGAATTCTTCAGGACTACGTCCTTGCTTGATGATTGCCAAAGTTTGCTTTGAGCATGAGATCGAGGTTGTCACAACCAGCGAAGAATTCCGCGATATCTGTCAAGACATGCTGCTGTCGCGTACGGATGGTTCGCTGGCAGATGCCACCCAGGCGCTATGGGAGGTGTTCAATAGCCTGATCTGTGGTGATACCACGATCACCATACCGGTTGGAGCTCCCGGCCAATTGCCCGTTAGCGATCGCCCTGAAGCCGACGCAATCGCCCAATCGAGCGCGATCGCTGACCCGTTTGAGTCTGCGGCTATGCAAGATCCTGTTTTGGATGAACCCGTATCGTCCGCCCTGCCCGCCCCCGCAACCTCCGTGGCTGAGGATGTGGTAGACCAGTCCACCGCAGAGGATCTGGCGCAGCCGGAGAACCCCTTGCCCCCAAAGTCTCCAAGCCTAGACGATCTGTCCAGCGACCTAGCGGTCGAGGAACCCGTTGATCAAGCAGCGATCGCAGATCCAACGCCCTTTGTGGCAGATGTCTATGCTTATTTCCAAGAGGTAGAAGCGGCCCGTCCGTCGGACGTCGAAGCGGCCTTGGGTATCAACCGTGTCCAGTCGGTGAATGCGTTGCGATCGCTCCTCGCAAAGGGCTTTCTCGCCAAGCAGAGCACCGGTGATGCTACGTCGATCTACCGTCTCAGCGATCTATCCCGTGATAGACTGCCCCTGACTGACTTGTCTTGATGTCTTACCCGTGACCCCCCATGAACGCTACCCCCGCACGCACTACCAACTCCCAGCGCACAATTACCACCTCAACTCAGGGATCAACCTTAGCGGATGTTTTAGAGCGGGTGTTGGACAAGGGCATCGTGATTGCAGGCGATATCTCCGTCTCCGTTGGATCAACTGAACTCCTCAGCATTCGGATTCGCCTGCTGATCTCGTCCGTCGATAAAGCTCGTGAAATTGGCATCAATTGGTGGGAAAGCGATCCCTTCCTGAGTGGCCAGGCCCGTCAGCTCATGGAAACGAACCAAGAGCTGCAGGCGCGGCTAGAGGATTTGGAAAATGAGTTGAAATCCCTCAAGGCTGCTCCAGTTACATCTGATGCTCGGATAGACTAGAAGCAGGCGCGATCGCTAGCCAACTAGCTGTGTTCATCCCATCAGCCTCATATCTCATCTAGCTGTCCTACAGACCCGGAGGATAGGTCGTTGATTACTGTTAAATCCATGCGGCAGATTGCTACCTGCCGTACTATTCCCAGCTTTCGCGCTAGTTCAACGCTAAGCCGCCTATCGTGGGTTGCCCTCGATCGCGGCCGCATCCAAGCAGCTCAAGGAGCCCAGCGTTCCCACGAGCACCATCGCCAGTGGCGTATTCACCAGTGGATCGATCGCTAAGACCGCAGTCTATGCCTCCGGTGAAAAATAGCATATGGTCAATCTAGAATGTCTTGATGCCGGATAGTAGACCCAAGGGGTAGGCATAATCTACATTTTCGTTTAGCGTTGAATGGACAGGGTAGGATCTAACCACTTGGATGCGATCGCTAGTGAAACCCATAGGCGATCGCGTTGGCGCATACAACTCCCATGCCGAAATCGTTATCCTAAAGTAGGAGAACCCAACCATGAGCCAAACTAAACCCTATCTTGATTCTGAGCACTATCGTCAAATGCTGGTGCGTGATGGCGAACGTCGCTTTCAGGAATGGCATACTGCCTTTCTAAAGTATCAACAAGACTTTATTCGCCAGACCGAGCAATCTCGTCAGACCTAACATGCGTTCATGACTTCCTCAGATCTACCGTTTCAACCTGCTCCTGAGGAACTCCTCATCAAGCCGTCCTTTTCGTCGGGCAGTTCATCGGATGCCGGCCTGGCTCCGCTCTTGCTAACGGTCATTGAGCTGGTGCGTCAGCTCATGGAAGCTCAGGTGATCCGCCGCATGGAGGCTGGAGAATTGAGCGATCGCGACCTAGAGCGGGCCGCCGACAGCATCCGCCAACTGGAAGAACAGGTGCTGAAGCTGTGTGATTTCTTTGACGTTGATCCTGCCGACCTCAACCTTGATCTGGGCGAATTTGGCACCTTGTTGCCCAAGGATAATAGCTACTATCCCGGTGAGTCGTCGGCCAACCCCTCGATCCTAGAACTCCTCGATCGCCTGCTCCATACTGGTGTTGTCGTGGAAGGGGATGTGAACCTAGGTCTCGCTGACCTGAACTTGATTCAAGCCAAACTGCGCCTAGTGCTGACCTCGCGTCCCCTATCCAGTTCGCCTGCTCCAACCCTTCGAGAGCAAGCCAGCCTGGGGCCAGCGAAAGATCCTTAAGCCTGGTGAACAATCCGGCAGACTGCACGGAAATACCCTAGACTCGACTGGAAAGGGTAGAGACACGGCACTTATCATCAGGCTTATTGTTATGGGATACGGTCTTTATTTATATGGCATCTTTCCATATCCTGGCCCGCGCAACTTAGAGCTAGTTGGGCTGGATCAACAACCGGTTCAGGCATATCGCATTGATTCCTTCACTTTCTTATATTCTGAAGCGCAGCAAGAGCGCTATTTGGCCAGCCGCCGCAATCTCTTAGGCCATGAGCGGGTGCTGGAACAAGCGATGGAAAGTGGTTATCGTACCCTGTTGCCCCTCCGCTTCGGTTTGATTATTGAAGACTGGACGGCAGTGGAAGCGCAGTTGATTATCCCTCACGCCGCTGGTCTGAAGACGCTGCTAGAGCGGCTAGACGGTCAGCGGGAGGTGGGTATCAAGGTCTATTGGGAAACGGCTACGGAGCTGGAATCGCTGATGGCCGAGCATGAGGATCTACGGGCAGAGCGCGATCGCCTCATGGGTAAATCGCTGAGCATGGAGCAGGTGATCCAAATTGGTCAGGCAATTGATGAAGCCATGGGCGATCGCAAGCAGGCGGTGATCAAAACCTTCCAGGATGCGCTCAATCCCCTCGCCGCTGAGGTTGTCGAAAACGATCCGCTCACCGATACCATGATCTACAATGCTGCCTATTTAATTCCTTGGGATGACGAACCCGCCTTTGGCGATCGCGTGGAAGAGCTGGATCAAACCTTTGACGATCGGCTACGCATTCGCTACAACAACTTCACTGCGCCTTTTAACTTTGCTCAGCTTGATACGTTGAATTAACGCCCCCTCATTGCTGCGAGGCATGTACCATGTTTTTTGATCTGCTCATATCTCCCATTACGGCTCCCCTGAAGGGTCTGTCCTGGATTGGCGAGAAAATTCTAGAACAGGCAGACACCCAGCTCGACGATACCGAGAATTTGAAAAAGCAACTGTTAGAACTGCAGTTGCGGTTTGATATGGGTGATCTTGAGGAAGAGGAGTTTGAACTGCAAGAAGAGGAATTGCTGCTGGCGATTCAAGCCATGGAAGATGAAGCGCGACGCAATGCAGCAGAGGATGATGAGGAATAGCTAGACTCGCTCAGCCTCAACAGTCTCTTCTTATGGTGCCAGCGCTTCCGCGTTGTCACCTGTCTTGGTCGTTCCTGTGGGTAGGTCTGGGCGCAGGAGCGCCGCTGGGAGTGTTCCCAAGCTCAGCGTAGGAACGATATCTAACGAATATCTATGCCGGGTTTCGACGTCGCCCAAGGCTTGCCCATCGTTACGTCCTTCCACAGCTTCCTCTTATGTCCAGCGCTCCCGCGTTGTCTAATCCTGGTTGCTCCTGCGGCTAGGTTTGGGCGCAGGAGCGCCGCTGGGAGTGTTCCCAAGCTCAGCGTAGGAACGATATTGAAGTGGCCGGGGGGTGGGGAAATGTTATGCCAGGGACGTGTGTAATTCCAGGTCACAGGTTTGGATAGCTTGACGGGAAAGGATCGTCAGCTCGTGGGGATAGCGCGGTCGTGGATCGCCCACCAACCACACGGGCGGCACCAGCATGGCTTCATAGCAATCGATTTCATAGGTAACGCCAGGACGCTCCTTGAGTTCTACCACCATGCCTGGCAGGTATTCAAACATTTCATCCCAGTCAATACTTGACTCCATGGCCCTACTGCTTTAATCAACAAATGGTTACGTCTGTGGAGTATCTAAGGCCAGCCACACCCTGCCAGATGTATCGCGACCATGGGTGGTTAACCTTAGATACTAGAAAGTCCAGATCAATCCAGACCAATCCAGATTCATGCCAGATCTAGCAATAGAAATGGCTTCTATCCAACACGATCTCGCCGTGATTGGGCACCCAGGCAACCCATGCTGTTTGCGACGATTGACACAGCAGCTTAGCTTCCTGTGCCCCATACTCGCTGGGCGGGTGAAACAACTGCACCCAGGTGTCACGGTTGTAGGTGATATGGCAAACCGGATGCTGCAAGGCGATCGCCCCCTCCTGAACCGAGGTATTGGGTGAATCTGTGGTGATCAAGGACATCGTTTTCTCCATCTTGCATAGAGTCTGATCAAAATCCTTGCCTCTTCTCTAATTGAGAGAGACTAAGATTATTTCTGTATTCATTTTTACAGAATGAAGCCTAGATCTTGATGGTATGCCCAATAAGTTTACAAACCCTGACATAATCTGGGCGATCGCCAAGGATGTCCCGCAGGTTGCCAAACCCCAAAAACTTAGGCATCAAGCATCCGACATGAGGGCTTGCTGAGCCAGAGAACGAATGGTGTCGATGGGAATTTGGTAAAAATAGCGCTGTCGGAACTGCTCTTCTTGCAGGGCGGCTAGGAATAGGGCGATCGCTCTCTCCGGTTCCGCCTCGGCGATCGCTGGCTCGTAGTCCATCTGTAAGCCCTCAGGCGAGGATGTGACGGTGAAGCCCAGGGTTTGTAGGGCTTGGATGCCAACCTGGAGGGGGCGATCGCGGATGCCTAGCTTTTGCAGCAGCCGTTGACGGCTGACGGGCTGCTGGGTGCGGCTCAGATATTTGGCAATGCCCACCAGGTCTTGCCAGATCAGCCTGGGTGCTTGGGCTGCTGGTGGGGGGTAGGCGATCGCTAGGGCACAACCTTGGTGATGGGCGCGGCGAAACCAAGCATAGAGGTCATTCCAGGTGGTAGGACAATGCTCGACTACTAGGCAGGTTGGGTCGGTAGGGATATCTTGGAGCGATCGCCCTCGCCAGTCGAGAATCCAGTCTTTGGGCGGAGTGGTGGTCATAGCCTTCCCCTGGGAGCGCACGGCTACTAGCCGCACCTCATACCGTTTGTGGTAGGCATTAAAGTCGAGTTCCACGAGAGCATCGCAGCGATCGCGGGGCACCTCGTCTCGATAATGCTCCCACCACACCCCTGGAAACCCTTGGGGCATCGAGTCATCCCATAGCTCAAACTGAGTTTTGATGTACTGCACTTTGCGACCGCGCCAGTCTCTAATATTTTGGTTCGATACCTTCTCAAACCAGCAATTTTGGATTAGCAGTAGCGGTGCTGGATTGCCGATCCCACAAGGTTCCAGCAGCTTCAGTTCCCGAAATAGATCTGGGCCAAGCTGAGCCACGGTCACCACCAAATCTGCATCTAGGGTGACCACCGGTTCAATGGAACCGTAGCGCTGGCGATAGTCTCGATTGATAGCATCGGCAAACAGGGGCAGATGGTCAACCGGTAGACTCAGTCCCGCTGCAAAGGGATGACCGCCAAAGCGGTGGAGCAAGTGCTGCTGTCCTTGCATCAGATCGTATAGATCAATCTGGTGCAGCGATCGGGCGGAGCCTCGGGCCATGGGATGTTCCGTCGTCACCTCGCTATTCAGCAGAATGGTAGGGCGGCCATACTCGCGGGCAATTTGTCCGGCTACGAGGCCCAAGACACCTACTGACCACTGCGGATCGTCCAGCACAATTACATAGGTTGTCGATAAATCCACCTGAGCCAGACGTAGACGCACATCCCGCACAACATCTCTTTGCAATGACTTGCGGCGGACATTGGCCAATTCCGTTTGTTCGGCTAACTGCCGACAGCGATCGCGATCGCCACTGGTGAGTAACTCCACACAAAAGCGGGCATCTCCCTGCACGCGACTGATGGCATTAATGCGCGGCCCTAGACCATAGGAAATATCCGTGGGGCGATCGCCCGATCGCTTACAGAGTTCTAGCAGCCGGGCGACGCCTGGGCGTGTGGGTGTTTGGCCGCTCTGCAGTTGCAGCCGCTGAATGCCACGCTGCGCCAAATAGCGACAGTCGCCGCTAAGCTGCACCAAATCGGCAATGAGACCAATGGCAACGAGATCCAGCAGCGATTCTAGGGAACGTCTGGCAGTTTTGGGGCTGGCTTGGTAAAGTGCCTCCACCAGTTTGTAGGCCACGGCCACGCCGGAGAGGTGGGCCAGAGGATGGTCGCGGGGCAAGCTGCGGGGATTGATCAAGGCGACAACCGTAGGACGCGTCTCGGGCAGGGTGTGGTGATCGGTGACGATTACATCAATGCCTAGGGTTTGAGCATGATCCAGTTCCGCTAAATTGGTACTGCCGGTATCGCAGGTGATCACCAAGGTCACCCCTTGCTGGGCCAGGTCATCAAGCCCCTGGCAGGCGAGACCATGAGATTCTTTCAGGCGATTGGGAATGACGTAGCGCAGTTGCTCCGGTGCCGGAAAAAAGTCGCCCAGCCCTTCCCACAGCACCGAGGTCGCGGTCACCCCATCGGCATCAAAATCGCCCCAAATGGCCACCCGCTCTTGGCGATCGCAGGCCTGCTGAATACGAGCGATCGCCCAGTCTATTTCAACCCCAAAGGCTGAGGGGCTGGTGGGTTGATAGTGGTCAGGATTGAGAAATCCCCTTAAGGTCTCTGCGGTGCGAATACCTCGCTGCCATAGAAGCTGAGCGGCAAACTGCCCAGA
>DATNRH010001227.1 GCA_036703605.1 Candidatus Obscuribacterales bacterium
AGCACCCTAGCTACTTTAGCAAGTGCATCTGGCCGCGTAGCTGGATCGAGCAACAATCTAAACACCATCTGAGAGTTACCACCCATAGCTTCGATCGTGGCGAGATCACTGGCAATACCAGACATTTCAATCTGACTCATACCAGGAGCAATAACTTCACCGAAATCGTCAACTTGCTGACCTAGCCCCGACTTACTAACCATGTCTAGCCAGTCTTTATAACCAGTGAGTTTGGCATCTTTACCCTTACCACCACCGCCACCGCCACCGCCACTCGCCCTAGCCTTAGCAGCAGCTTCAGCCGCAGCAACTCTTCTCTCTTCCAGATCAAGTTTCCTTTGATCTTCTGCTTGATCCTTCTCTGTCTGCCCAGCGCGCCCAATCGCCGCAAGACCACCACCTGCTGCTTCACCGAAGTTCTGGCCCGCGAGAAGGTTAACACCCATTTGCAGGAAACCAGCCCTAACCCTCGGGTCAGAAAGATACTGTTTCCACAGAGCTTTATTTGTCTCTACTTCTTCTTTAGGTAAAACCTTCTCTTGTCCGCCCGTAGGAGCAGCTGTAGATGCAGTGGACGTAGTAGACTTAGGCGCTCCTAGAGCGGCTGTTTCAACAGCAGCATTCCTAGCAGTAGGTGCTATAGGCTCCCGTTCAATACCCGCAATTGAATCTCCAAGAGCTCCCATTGTTATCTCCTTCCAGACATAAGAGCAGCTAGCGATGGCATGGCGTTAGGGGCTGGTTGTCCAAGACCCCCAAGGCCTCCCCCACCCATAAGCATTTGCATCAACTGCGATGGACCAAACTGGCTACCGCCTTGGGGCGTAACAGCACTAGGCGGAGGAGCAGGTTCCGGTGCTTGAATACCTGACAGACTATCCACCAACGCTTGCACCCCGCCAGCTTCCGCAGGGTTTTGCTCTCCACCCGCAGCTTGCGTCTTAGCCGCAGCTGCAACTTGCTGTCCAATACCAGGGTTGACAGCAGCGGGAGGTGGTACTGTAGGAGGGTTCATAAGCGTCCCACCCACCTTACCTGTAGGCTGCATAAGCGACCCCAATCCACCCGCACCACCAGCTGGCGGCGGACCTTTTAACGCAAAAGCATCCGCTACTCCTGTGTCACCCGCCCCAGCACGCATGGCTAGAAGAGGGTCCATTTTAAGCATGTCCATAAAACCGGCCATTTAACTTACTCCTTGTTTGTTTCTAAAAGATAGGCAATCCTGCCATCATGCTACCAATACCCAGTATCGTACCCAACGGGCTACCGCCCCCTGACTCCGAAGTAGTCGTACCACCTGGCGCTCCAAAGGCCATACCCATAAGGTCAGACGAAAGCAGGTACGGTAACATTTGCTCCGTCATGAACTTACTAGCTTCCTCCGTCAAGAGGTTCTGGTTCATCGTTTGTTGTTGCGTACCTACAGCATCAAGTATCTGGCTCGGCAGCATGGCAAGACCTGCTAGTTCCGGCGCGGCAAACAAACTTCTAGTACCTTCTGACAGCAACGACTTAGAAGCATCGCCCGACACCCCAAGTATATCGCCCATCGCCTTACCTGTCGCATCCAGCCCTTGCCCATAAGCGTTACTGTAGATACCCGAAAGTA
>DATNRH010001228.1 GCA_036703605.1 Candidatus Obscuribacterales bacterium
ATGAGCCATGAACTGCGCACGCCGCTGAACGCGATTTTAGGCTTTGCCCAGGTGATGCGTCATGATGAATGGGTCTGTGATGAACATCGAGATTACCTCGACATCATGATTCAAAGTAGCGAACATCTGTTAGGGCTGATCGACAATATCCTAGACATGGCCCGCACCACCTCGGGAGATATGCCCCGCATCGAACGAGCGGTGAGTTTGTCAACTCTGTTGCGATCGCTGCAGGCCTCGTTTCAGCTTCAGGCTACCCAAAAAAATCTAGCCCTCAGCCTAGAGCAAGCTGCTAATCTTCCAGACTATATTTACGTAGATCACCAAAAACTGCGGCAGATTCTCACGAATCTGATGGACAACGCGCTGAAATTTACCGCGCAAGGACACATTACCCTACGAGCACGCCTTCAAGATCCGCCATCTAATGAACCGTTGTCGGCCCAAAACGACTCGGGAACGGTCATGCTGATGATTGAAATTATCGATACAGGGGTTGGGATTCCAGCCGAGTCTCTCGATATGATTTTTGAGATGTTTACGCAGATTCCCTATAATGGTCTGATGCCCAATGGCACTGGGGTAGGGCTAGCCCTCAGCCGTCGTTTAGCCACGGTGATGGGCGGCATGTTGACGGTTAAAAGTCAGCCTGACCAAGGCAGCACCTTTTGCCTGACGGTGCCGGTGCGCCACGTCATAGAAAGCGCCGAGATCTTGGATGATCTAGTGCGGTTTTCACCAGAGTTGTCCACCTATCGAGTGGGTGTTGTGGAGGCATCTCAAGTGCGACGGCTCCTGCTCAGCCAATGGCTATCAGAAGCAGGGTTTCAAGTGCAGATGGCTAACGATCGCCCCTCTTGTCTTCAGCAAATTCGCCATTGGCAGCCCCACGTCGTCGTGTTGGGAGAGGTTCCTGAGCTATCCGCCCAAATCATTCAGTCCTACCTCTTGGCTGACCCAAAAGCATCGCTACCCAAGGTGCTGCGGGTGTTAACGCTCGATTCTAGCCATCATTCCAACATAGATGCCCAGAAATCCCTGTATCCTGAAACCGTAGCTGTTCTGAATCCACCCCTTGTACGCGATCGCCTCTTCAGTGAAATTACGGAACTTTTGGGTATCTCTAGCCTATACGATGGGGAGGATGAAGGAGTTAGCTTCGGTCATCCAGGCCGGATTGCCCCCACAACTCTTGATCCAGAGGCACTCTCCGCCATGCCTAGGGACTGGATTAATCAACTCCACCAAGCTGCTCTACGCTGTGACCACCGCGCTATTTATGCCTTAATCGGTCAGATTCCCGCCACTGCTTCTTGTCTTGCCACTCCCCTCGCCGCATTAACTCACCAGTTTCGGTTTGACCTGATTAGTGAGTTGACTCAGACTCACATCTAACTCTTGATGCTGGTTCTCATTGGCGAGCTATCGTTATATCGTTTGTGTCAGATCGTTTGTGTCGGAAATAGATTCTGTGGATTATTCTATCCATCGTCCCTCGTCGCTTGATCCGGCTGATTGTGACCATGAACCCCTGCAGACTCCAGGCTGTATTCAACCTCACGGTGTTTTGCTGGTTTTGGAGGCAGGTCTCATCCTTCAGCAGGTGAGCGATAATATCGAAGACCTTTTGGGGCTAACGCCAGACGCTGCCTTGGGGAATTCTCTTACCTGCCTCATGTCCGTCCGCCAGACAGAGGCGATCGCTCAATGGTTGACTCAGGAACCGCTAGAGCTGGTCAATCCTTTTTTGGTAGTGGTGCGCACGGCTCCCAAGGGACGGCGACGGTTTCAAGGAACGCTGCACCGGGTGGGCGATCGCGTCATTCTAGAGCTAGAACCCCAGCACAAACCCATTCATCGCAGCTCCATCGAGTTTTATCAGCAGTTCAAACAGGCGATCGCCTCGGTGCGCTATGCCCATACTCTTGACCAGTTGGCCCAAGGCATTGCCCAGGAAGTCCACCGTCTGAGTGGTTTTGCGCGGGTGATGGTCTATCGTTTTGAGATGGATCAAAGCGGTGTAGTCATCGCTGAAGCTAAAC
>DATNRH010001229.1 GCA_036703605.1 Candidatus Obscuribacterales bacterium
ATTCACCATGAACCCTGGCGTGCAGAGGTCTTGATTAACTTAGCGCAAGTTGATAGTGCCTACTTTACTCAAATCCTGGACGCCGCTCGGGCGATTCAGAGTATGTACCACCGGGCCAGGGTTCTGAGTGCTTTGGCGCAAGTCGATAGTGCCTACATTGCGGAAACCTTGGACGTTGCCAGGGCGATTCAGGGTGAGGACTACCGGGCGGGCGTCTTGAGTGATTTATCCGAATTTGCTCCAGACGCCTTTCTTTCCCAAATCTACTCTGCCATCTTCACAATCACCCACATCCCCATCCGCGCCAAGAACCTCAGCAGCTATCTCCCTCGTTTGCCCCTTACTACTCTTCCCTATGCTGACTGGCAAGCCCACCTCCACCTTCTCGCCCACCGCAAACGATCCGACCTAATGGAGGACTTGGTCATATTGTATCCAGCAGTGTGTCACCTGGGCGGAGCCGGGGCCATGGGCGGCATCGTCACAGAAATGAAGCGAGTATGTGCCCAGTGGCCCTGAGGTTAGACCGCCCACATCATAACCAAAACAAGATCATCGCTCTCGACAGGGGGACGAGGTAGCCTTGGTTAACCTCAGTTCGGGTTAAGGTAATTGCGAGCAAGCGGCACGTTGCTGTTGACAAAAATAGCAGCTTGACGAGCTACATCGAAAGACTGAACAACACTTTAAGGCAGCGGATTTCTCGGCTGGTGAGGAAGACACTGTCCTTTTCCAAGAAGCTAGAGAATCACATCGGTGCGATCTGGATATTCATCCATGACTACAATCGCCGTGTCAGAGAGAAGCTAGCACACAGGAAAGAGTCCATTTTTCCTCTGTCCTTTAATAAAATGCACTACCCGTTGATCTTGTGTTGACCGTGAAGCTAGCTAGGGCTTGCGCGGATTTTCTCACCAGAGCCACCTCAATCGACACTTCAAACGCTCAACAGGAGTAACACCTAGAATGTTGCAAAACTTATGGCAAGAATGTGCACTTTGGGCATAATTGTGCAAGATTTTCGTACGCTAATCATCTAGGGTTGAGGTGCCTGTTATCCATCTGGATATTTACCCCAACTTGAGGGTATGAGCCCATGCTTGATCGTCCAACTAGTCCTGGAAAAGACCAAGGGCAGTCTGCTGACCAAGACAGTGGATATGTGTCTCCCCCATCCGCCGTGTCTCTACCCAAAGGTGGAGGGGCGATTCAAGGCATTGGCGAAAAATTTGATGTCAATCCAGTTACAGGGACTGGCTCTCTGAGTATTCCGATCGCCGTTTCTCCGGGACGTTCCGGCTTCTCTCCTCAATTAACCTTGAGCTATGACTCTGGAGGTGGCAATGGTTCTTTTGGATTGGGATGGAATCTAAGCGTCCCGTCCATAACTCGCAAAACCCAAAAAGGGTTGCCGCAGTATCGTGATGCCGAAGACTCTGACATTTTTTTACTGTCAGGAGCAGAGGATTTGGTTCCAACTCTGCTCCGACGAGAAGATGACTGGGTTCGGGATGTGTTGTCAGTTTCAGTGCCTGAGCAGGTTCTTGATCCCAACTTAATTCCGGCTGATCGCGTTGACTCTGTCCTGTCTAGCTATCCTCACACAGGAGAATATTCTGTTCAGCGTTACCGCCCACGTATTGAAGGCTTGTTTGCCCGCATTGAACGATGGCAGCATCGGGCAACGGGGGATGTTCACTGGCGATCGGTCACTAAAGACAACATCACCAGTGTTTACGGAAAAACTCTGGAGAGCCGCATTGTTGATCCAGCCAAACCGTCCAGGATATTTGAATGGTTGCTCTGTGAGAGTTACGACGATAAGGGCAATGTCATTCTCTACCAGTACAAGCAAGAGAATCTAGACAATGTTAATCCGGCTCTGGTGCAGGAGAAAAACCGACTGGTCAATAGTCAAAGCTATACCAACCAGTATCTCAAGCGGGTTTTCTATGGAAACCGTAATCCCTATGAGCGGGGTAACTGGTTGTTCCAAGTGGTATTTGATTATGGGGAGCATGGCACCACCGATCCCCGATTAGATGACATCGTTCTGGAAGCGTTGACGGTAGAAGAACGGATTGCGGTAGACAACCCAACGCCGGAAGAAGATCAGACCTGGCCCCATCGCCCCGACGCCTTTTCCACATTCCGTTCAGGATTTGAGATCCGCACTCAACGACTCTGCCGCCGAGCCTTGATGTTTCACCACTTTGACGAACTGGGTGACGATTGGACGTTGGTGCGATCGACGGATTTTCGATTCGAGAAAGATCCGGTTGCAACTTATCTTGTGACCGCAACTCAAACAGGCTGCGTGCGAGATACAGATACAACCTACCGACGACGATCTTATCCACCATTGACCTTTACCTACGATCGCCCCCAAATTAACGAAGCCATTCAGACCCTTGATGCTGAGAGTCTTGAGAATTTACCGATCGGACTGGATGGCGATCGCTACCAGTGGCTCGATCTTGACGGTGAGGGGATTTCTGGCGTTCTGACGGAACAGGCAGGGGGATGGTTCTACAAAGCCAATTTGGGAAAGACCCAGTTTGCCCCTGTGCAATTGGTTGCCACTCGACCTTCTGTGTCAAATCTGCAAGGCAACCAGCAGCGGTTGATGGATCTAGCAGGGGATGGGCAACAGGATTTGGTGATTCTCAACAGGGGATTGCCGGGATTCTACGAGCGGGGCGATCGCCAGGGTTGGACATCCTTCAAACCTTTCAAGTCCATGCCTAATGTGAATTGGGCTGATCCCCATCTGCGAATGATTGACCTGAATGGCGACGGACACGCCGATATCCTAATTTCTGAGCATGAGGTGTTTGTCTGGTATCCCTCTGAAGCAGAAGCGGGTTTTGGTGAATCTGCCATCACGCGCAAGCTCCGCAATGAGGAACAGGGGCCTGCCGTGGTGTTTGCCGATGCGGATCAATCGATTTACCTGTCGGATATGACGGGGGATGGATTGAACGACATTGTGCG
This sequence comes from Candidatus Obscuribacterales bacterium, assembly GCA_036703605.1. Classification (NCBI taxonomy): domain Bacteria; kingdom Bacillati; phylum Candidatus Melainabacteria; order Candidatus Obscuribacterales; species Candidatus Obscuribacterales bacterium. The sequence continues at coordinate 2,995 of DATNRH010001229.1, forward strand.
AATTCGCAATGGGGAGGTTTGCTACTGGCCCAATCTGGGCTATGGCAAGTTTGGAGCCAAAGTGACGATGGGGCAAGCTCCCTACTTTGACCATCCGGAACTGTTTAACCAGCAGCGGATTCGGTTAGCGGATATCGATGGTTCAGGCACCACAGACATTCTTTATTTGGGACGAGACACTGTTAGCCTCTGGTTTAACCAGTCCGGCAATAGCTGGAGCACTCCCCATCGCCTCAGCAATTTCCCAAGGGTAGACAATTTGGCTTCGGTGCAGGTGGTGGACCTGCTGGGGAACGGCACCGCTTGTCTGGTCTGGTCGTCGCCCTTGCCCGATCGCACCCATCAGCGGATGCAGTACATTGACCTGATGGGTAGTCAGAAGCCCCATTTGCTGAGACAGATTCAAAATAATCTGGGCGCGGAGACCCGGTTACACTATGCCGCCTCGACCAAGTTTTATTTAGAAGATAAGCAGAGCGGAACTCCCTGGCTCACTAAGATTCCTTTCCCCGTACATGTAGTGGAGCGGGTAGAAACAATTGATCATATTTCTGGCAATCGCTTTGTCAGCAGCTATCGCTATCGCCACGGCTATTTTGATGGAAAAGAACGAGAGTTTCACGGCTTTGGCTGTGTATGGCAAACGGATACTCAAGAGTTTTCCGCTTTGCAAGAGTCTGGTGCCACCAACGCCACGGATGCTGCTTTTCATATGCCCCCAGTATTAACTAAAACCTGGTTCCATACTGGCTTCTATCGCGATCGCAACCACATCTCTCAGCTCTTTGCTGAGGAATACTACGCTGAAGACCCAGAAGCAATTCTGTTAGCAGACACAGTTTTTCCTAGGGGATTGACGCTCCCAGAAGGGACGTTGCAGGAGGAAAACACCCTACTCCCTCAACGGCTAACTCCCCAGGAAGCCCACGAAGTCTGTCGGGCATTGAAGGGCAGCGTCCTGCGGCAGGAGGTGTACGCCCTGGATGAGTCTGAGCAGAGCGAACATCCTTACACGGTGTCGGAAAGCAACTATGAGGTTCGCTGGCTACAGCCCAGGCACGATGGACAATACGGCGTGTTCTTTGTACATCCCCGGGAAGCGCTGAACTACGCCTACGATCGCAACCCGGATGATCCCCGAATCAGTCACTCGCTAACCCTGGAGGTCGATACCTTCGGTACGGTGCTGAAGTCGGCATCAGTTGTTTATCCCCGGCGAGAAAGCCAGTTGCCGAATCATCCCTTTGTTCGTACAGCACAAACCCAGACGTTTATTACCTATAGTGAAGTTGATGTTATCCATCGTCCAGATGAGCTGACGTTTTACCGAATTGGCCTGCCCTTTGAAGCTCGTGCCTATGAAATTACCGGGCTTCCAAGGTCTGAAGATTCACCCTTTACGGTGGCAGGGCTGCTGGCTGAAATTCAGGATGCTGACGAGATCGCCTATGAGGTTCAACCTACGGATGGCCTGGTGCAGAAACGGTTGGTGGAGCGCGATCGCATCCAGTACCTCAGCAATAATCAGGATCCATTACCCTTCGGTGAAGTCGAGTCCCTGGCGTTGCCTTTCCAGACCTACCGGCTGGCGTTTACGCGGGAGTTGATCCAGCGAGTGTATGGCGATCGCGTCAATGACGATCTCCTGCGGGAAGGCCGCTATGAGCAAATAGAAGGCGAGCAAACAGAAGGGCTGTGGTGGAT
>DATNRH010001230.1 GCA_036703605.1 Candidatus Obscuribacterales bacterium
GAGTCACCTCTTTATCTTCCGAGATTTTGGTACCATTACGCTAAATTTAGTTCTTGCATCAGCCAAAATCCGGTGAAGGCATCGGCATCGGCATCAGTTTGGGTGGCCAAAAAGTGAACGCCTTGGGCCTTTTGCTTAGCACGTTCAAAGTTTTGAGCTTCGGTAGTCAGGGTGTCGGTGGTCAGGTTAGCCAAAATCCATGACTCACTCGCGCCCGTTTCTAGGGCCAGGACTGGCGGTTTACTGGGCAGGGCTTTGACAAAAGCAAGCTCTAAGCCTGACATCCAGGCGGCTAGGGGCAGGGCCCGAGGTGAGAAGATTAGCACGCCGGGAATGCGGGTATCGGGAGGTAGATCCAGCAATGGAAAGGAGAAGACTTCGCCAAAATCTACGGCCCAGTCTGGAAAGTCGGCAAAGGCGCTGGCTTCTAGGGTGACCAAGGTCCATTGCTGGCCGACCAAGGCATCGGGCAGGCGCTGAGGGATACTGTCGCCTAGGTTCACCGATGGGTTGGCGCTGGGCTTGTAGTTGGGCATGGCGGGATAGACCTGATCCATACGAGCCTGCAACCATTGATTGAGCGCCACCGTGCGCCGGCTAGGATAGGCAGGAATGCCAGCATCCTCACAAGCTTTGGTGATCATATTGGTCATCTGGCGGCGGAAAAAGCGAACGCGGTCGGGGGGAGCGGCGGCCTGGGCGATCGCTTCCTCCAAGGCCTGCCGCAGCCATACTGAATTCACTTCCGTGTTGGAGCAAAATTGGCTATAGCGAAACAGGTCATCCGGCGGTTGGTCAATGCGCAGCGGACTTTCGCAAATCAGCACCTCCCACTGTTTCTTGTTGCGCTCATCTAGCACTGGGCGCGAGTAAAAATCGATTTCCCAAATAATCCCCATGCGGTTCTCTAGCAGATGGTGAACAGTAGGCGTAGCATTGCTGAATCTAGGTATGAATCGCACCATCTACCCTCACCCTAGCCCTCTGCCAACAGGAGAGAGGACAAGAGTTTTAGCCCCTTCTCCCTAGGGAGAAGGGTTGGGGATGGGGGCAATTCATCCTGCTATCCAGCAATGCCGTAGGCGTTACTCGACGGTATGGCCGGCCGAGGTGATGGCTTGGCGCACATCCGCTTCGCTGGAGGTTGTGATCACGGTCACATTTTTGTTGTCTAAATCAGCATCTACTTGGGCTGATGCGTCCAGCTTGGCGATCGCCTTGGTGACGGTTTTGACACAGGCGTCGCACATAATAGACGGCACGTTGATGGTCATCGCCATGACAGTTCTCCCGTAATCCATACGTCCTATGACTCATTGTGCCGTGAGAGCGGCCCCTTGGCTACTGGCAAGCGATCGCGGTTAGCGCTTCCTGCACCACAGTGGCGGGTACTTGATCGGTGACAATCACCGTGCCGATGCTCTGGGGCAAGATAAACCGCACTTGGCCATCGAGCACCTTTTTATCGTGACTGAGGGCAGCGACGATCGCATCCAAATCCATCCCGGCTGGCAGTTGAGTGGGCAGGCCGGTTTTTTGGATCAAGGCAGTTTGGCGATCGCTCTCGGCAGCAGTCCACATCCCGAGCTGCACGGCAATATGCCCGGCGGCAACCATGCCGATACCCACAGCCTCACCATGGTTGACCAGCTTATAGCCCGTCAGACTTTCCACGGCGTGACCTATAGTGTGCCCGTAGTTCAAAATCGCCCGTAGCCCTGCCTCTTTTTCATCCTTGCTGACCACATGGGCCTTGGCCTGGCAGGAGCGGGTGAGAATGGTATGCAGCAACTCCTCAGGTAGGTAACGGACTTGATCCAGGCGCTTGGCGGCCTCAAGCTGCCCAAACAAGTCGGCATCCCAGATAATGCCGTACTTAATCACCTCTGCCATGCCGGCCCGAAACTCCCGCGCTGGCAATGTGCGCAGGACTTGGGGATCGATCAAGACCAGGCGCGGTTGATGGAACGCGCCAATCAAATTTTTGCCCTGGGGATGGTTCACCCCGGTTTTGCCGCCCATGGAGGCATCGACCATGGCCAACAGCGAGGTCGGTACCTGCACCACGGCGATACCCCGCAGCCAGGTGGCCGCCGCAAAGCCTGCCATATCGCCAATCACGCCGCCGCCAAGAGCCACGATGCAGGACGATCGCTCTAGGTGATGGGCGAGGGCGGCATCGTAGATCTTTTGGATGGAGTTTAGGGTTTTGTAGCGTTCCCCCGGTGGCAGGAGGCAGACGGCAACCTGAAAACCCGCCGTTTCTAGGGATGCCACGACGCGATCGCCATAGTGCTTAAAGATCGCCGGGTTTGATACTAGTAGGATACGTTTCCCTGGCGGCTTGGCCACAATCTCTGGATCTTGGAGCCAAGGGCCGAGATGATCTAACCCTTGGGGTGCGATCGCCACTTGATAGGACTGTTGGGGCAGATCGACGGTCACAAAAGAGGTTGCTGTCATGGTGGAGGAGGGGTTGTGCTGCAAAGTTTTCAAGGTCTGTGGGCTGTATTCTACTTCACAAAATGGTTCAATAGATGCAGTCGGACTGATCCGCAGTTGTTAGCGTGATGGAGGAATCACTATGTCTGGAGCGATCGCCTACGTGTTGATCTATGGGGGAGCCTTGGCCTTGGCCTTTGGTCTATATCTCACCCTCAAGGCCGTCAAACTCATTTAAGAGGTTGATGCTTCCTAGATTAGGGGAGCTTGGGGGATACCGAGGTGTTGCGCCACCGATTGCAGATGTGTTGGAACACCCCGACGATCCCCTCTGTCTACCTTAATCGGTCTACCTTCTTGATCGGTCTACCTTAATGCGTTAAGTGGACTCCCTTTAATAAAGCTGCCGGGTTTTGACTCCGCTCAACCCGCTTCTCCTAATAAAACCGGGTTTCGACTCTGCTCAACCCGCTTCTCATCGTTGAGCGTCTGTGTTACCTGAGAAGCTAGTTTCTGATCGACCTCTACCTGTAACCGCACCCGTGACCGCGACCACCCCAACACCAATTAAATTTTTGCAGTCTGCCACCTCCATGGCCTGGGTTGAGCAAGCGATCGCTCACCTCGATGTGGTGCTGCTGGATCATTCCCATTGCGAACGTAAGGCGGCTAGCGTTGCCCTCAACCTGATGTTTCGCTATCCGTCCCATACCCAACTGGTGCGCACCCTGACAGCGATCGCTCGGGAAGAGCTGGAGCATTTTGACCAAGTCAACCAGTGGCTAGAACGGCGGGGGATGGCCCTGGCACCCTTGGCTGCACCTCCCTACGGTGCGGGACTCACGGCCCACGTTCGTCGCCAAGAACCCGAACGCTTGCTGGATTCGCTCTTGGTCGCAGGGTTGATTGAAGCCCGCAGCCACGAACGCTTAGGTCTGCTTGCTGCCCATTGCCCAGAGCCGGAGCTGGCCGCTTTTTATCGCGGTCTCATGGCCTCCGAGGCGCGCCACTACGGCGTTTATTGGACGTTGGCGACCACTAGCTTTAGCCGTGAGCAGGTGAAGGCTCGTTTACTGGAACTGGGGGCGATCGAAGCCGATCTTTTGGCCACCCTGCACCCCGAACCCCGGATTCATAGCTAAGGCTTGATCCGAGGGTGCCTATCCCGATCGATTAATCCATGCCCAGAGGGGATGTTTGGGGCCCTGCTGGCGAATTTTCCAGACTTGCAGCTTGAGGCGATCGCGATCCAGCTTGGGCAGGCCCCACAGGATATTGCGGCTTTGCCAAACGAGGACGGAGACCGTCATGCCAATGCAGGTCGCTAGACCAATGGCCGGCAAGCGGTTAAAAATGATCGCATAGCGCAGGGCCGCCCAGGTAAAGTAATCTGCCCATAGCTCTAGTTCGTGGCGCACATGCCACAGGCTGAGTAGGCCCACACTCATCCATAGCCCTAACACTGCTGCCCAACGGCTATAGACCGTTAGATGGTGTAGGCGCTCAACCTGCTGTAAGAAGGTAGGATCTTCATTCTCTATGCTGTCCATCTCATCAGCCAATGAGTGGGATTGATGTTCGGGGTGAACCATAGGATCGTACAACTGTGAATGCTGGCATCGATGGCAGGTGGATGCACGATGGCAGACGATCAGTCAGGCAAACCATAGCATTTCCGCCTATTATCCTGCTAGTACAGGCGATTGCTCTATGAGGCAGTGTTTCCGTGGCGGCGAGTCATCGGCTTTTAACCAGGGTTGTCGAACTCAGCTTCGATAATCTCGGGTGGGGCGGCCTTAGATTCATCAGTAGCGGCTGG